>VHCM01000189.1 GCA_016871685.1 Verrucomicrobiota bacterium | reverse complement strand
CTTGCAACTTCGCTGACAAAGCGCCGGACACCAGGGCCAGATCGCGCGCGGCGATGTCCTCGTCCCAAGCCAAGGCTCGGAGCGGAGCAGCGTGGGCCAGGGTGGTGGCCGAAACCAAGGCGAGTGCACAGCGAACGATCACGTGGCAAACGATGGATGACTGTGGCGGTGAGTCAATCCCGCACTGGACATTCGTGGGGCGGGTCGCTTGCATTCGTTTCGTTCCATGCCCGCCACCTCGACGCGCCTTCACGGATTCACGGAATCGGTCATTCGCGGGATGACCCGTCTGGCCAATCAGCACGGTGCGATCAACTTGTCGCAGGGGTTTCCCGACTTCGATCCGCCGGAGGAATTGCTCGCGGCGCTGGAGAAGGCGGCGCGCGGTCCGGCCCACCAGTATGCGGTCACCTGGGGGGCTCCCGGATTCCGTGTGGCGTTGGCCGACAAGATCCGCCGGTTCTCCGGGGTGGAGGTGGATCCTGACGCGCATCTGGTGGTCACTTGTGGCAGCACCGAGGCGATGATGGTGGCGATGATGACCGCGTGTGATCCGGGCGACCGGGTGATCGTCTTTTCGCCATTTTATGAGAACTATGCGGCGGATGCGATTTTGTCCGGCGCGCGGCCGGTGTACGTCCCGCTGCATCCGCCGGATTTCGCATTTGACCGCGACGAGTTGCGCGCGGCGTTCGCGGATGGTGTGAAGGCGATCGTGGTGTGCAATCCGTCGAACCCGACCGGCAAGGTGTTCACGCGCGACGAGCTGGAGTTCATTCTGCGGCTCGCCGAGGAGCACGACGCGTACGTGATCACCGACGAGCCGTACGAGCACATCGTGTACGAGCCGCACGGACATGTGTACGCCTCGGCGTTGCCCGGCGCGGAGCAGCGTGTGGTGGTCTGTAACTCGCTTTCGAAGACGTATTCGATCACCGGCTGGCGTCTCGGCTATGTGCAGGCGTCGCCGGAGTTCATCGCGCAGGCGCGCAAGGTGCACGACTTCCTCACGGTGGGTGCGGCCGCGCCGCTGCAGGAGGCGGCGATCGCCGGACTCAAGCTGCCGGACGAGTACTACAGCGGGTTGCGGGATCTTTACGCCCGCAAGCGGGAATTGTTCCTCGGCTGCCTGCGCCGCACCGGACTTTCCTTCACCGAGCCGCAGGGTGCGTACTATGTGATGGTCGACATCTCGCCATTGGGCTTTGCGAACGACACCGCGGCCGCCGAGTGGATGGTGCGCGAGATCGGCGTGGCCGGTGTGCCCGGTTCGAGTTTTTTCCGCGAATCCGAGCAGCGCTACATCCGGTTCCACTTCGCCAAGCGCGAGGAGACGCTGCTGGCCGCCGGTGAGAAGCTCGAGCGACTGGCGCGAGGGTGATGCCGAAGGGAACGCGGATGGTGCGGGCCCACCCATGCCCCGGACAGGAATCGAACCTGTATCTAAGGTTTAGGAAACCTCCGTTCTATCCATTGAACTACCGGGGCATCGGCGCTTGGGTAATTCGG
>VHCM01000188.1 GCA_016871685.1 Verrucomicrobiota bacterium | reverse complement strand
CGGCAGAAGAACAGGTAGTAGGCGAGCACCAGCGCGCCGCCGATCACGTGCAGGCCGTGCAGGCCGGTGATGGTGAAGTAGATTGCGTAGTAGGTGTTCCATGCCGGCGTGAATTTCGCGGCGAAGCGGATCACATCGCGCGGCACCTCGAGATGGGGGAAGGTCTCCTCGCCCCGTGCCGCGTAGTTCGGTCCCATGAACTCCTCCTTGATCTTGTCGGCGAAGCCAAGCGACACGCCGCCAGCCTGCTCGGCCTTGAGGGCGAACTCCTTCCATCCGATGCGGTAGCGTTCCTTGGCGGTCGGCTCGCGGCGCGGCTTGCCGGTTTGCGGATCGATCCCGTAGTCGTCGGTGAGCTGCTGTTCGAGTTTGGCGACCTCGCCCTGGTGCCACTGCCACGCCTCGCGGGCGAAGGCATGGTTGCGGATCAGCCACGAGTCCTCGATGGCCTTCATCGGGTCCTGCCCTTTTTCGACGGCCTTCATCGCCAAGTGGCGGAAATCGATGGCATCGACGTGGTGGAACACCATCGGACTGGCAAGCAGGGTGCCGTCGACCACCGTGTCGTCGCGAAGGCGCGACTGGGTGGCGGCTTCACGGATGTCGCGCGGCCGGAATTCAAAGCGTGCCGGCGGCTCGACCTTGAACGCGACTGACGAATGCTCGGTGAGCAGTTTCGGCGCGAGTGCCGCGGTGTCGACATTGACGTCCGAGGCGAATTCCCAATCGCGTTTGCCCGGGTTGGCCGCCTTGGCGTCGGCCCATTTCGCCCGGAGGTCGGCGGTGCGCAGCGCGGCGTTGTGAGCGCGTGCGGCGAGATGGACGGCCTGCACGCGTTTGAGCAGTTCGATCGAGAGCGGCTCGCCCGCCTTGGCGAGCACATCGACCGGCCCTCCCTCAGTGGTGGCACCGGCGAGGTCCGTTGCCAAGGTGATGCGGGTGTTGCGGTGGGCGGCCTGTGCGAGCAGGTCCTCGACCCAGGATTTGTGGAAGCGCACCGAGTTGAACGTGAGACCCGAGGTTTCCACGCGGATCCGGTTTCCCTCGATCTTGTTGCCGTGGTGATCGACGACGTAAGTGCCGTTCTCTTTTTCGTAGGCGAGGTGGCCCTCGATGACCGTGTAGTCGTCGAGCCGGAGTGCCTGGTGATGGAACTTCACGTTGTACTCGATGCCCTTGAGCACCATGAAGAGCGCGGCGCAGCCGACGGTGATTCCCATGTAGAGCTTGAATGCGCCCCATTTGCGCAGCTTGAGCGATGCCCAGGCGAAGACCACGGTGACCGACGAGCCGATGAGCACGAAGGTGTTGATGAGACCCGGCAAGACCGGCAGCGTGCGCTCCGGCCACGGATAGTCCGCGCCGAGGCGGAGGAACACGTAGCCCGAGAAAAGTCCGCCGAAGAGCATGACTTCGGACGCCAGGAACAACCAGATGGCGATCTTCGAATTGAAGAGTCCGGTGTCCTTGCGGGGATTGACGACGTAGGGGATTTCCATGGGAGCGTTGGCGGTTGTC
>VHCM01000187.1 GCA_016871685.1 Verrucomicrobiota bacterium | reverse complement strand
CTATAGCCGGTGGTTGGGTGTGAGTGTGGGAAATGTGCGGCTTCGCCGGATTTGAAAAAAGCGGAATCTGTTGCCCATGGCTGCGTTGTTGCTCAGTCGTGGATGTCAATCCACTTCATCGCAACGCCTTGCCCTGGCCAACCTCTTCTCGCTCCACCGGCTACACCTTTTCGCAAACTGCTCTAGAGCAACGTGCTCTAAGGACGGAAGAACTGGACCGTGCCGATCTTGCCGTCGCGCTCGGTGTAGCGAACGATGATGTCGCCCTCGTCAAGCACACCGGTGGTCTTCGGCCGGCGCTGGTAGCGCTCGAGCTCGCACACGGTGCGGCCGAGCAGGATGCGCTGGCTGATCGTCGCGTGCACGTCGTCGCAGCCGGTGAAAAGTCCTTCGTAGCGCGTGCGGAAGTCCGCCATGCCTTCGATCGTCACCTTGCCGTCCTCGTCGAGCACGCGGACCTCCTCGTGATAACACGCGCAAAACGCGTCGAGATCGGCCGCGTTGTAGGCGCGCAACTGGCGGTCGGACAATTCAACGATGACCGGCTGTTTTGCTGCTGCTTGCGGTGTGTCGTTCATGCCACCGCCAGACTGGGCACCGGCGCGGCCGGGGCCAATCCAAAAAACCAAGGAAGCGACAGCAAGCGGAAGAAGCGACGCCGGCAGGATCCAGCGGGGCGGGATGGCGGAGTTCATGAGCGGGCACGGCGATCACGCACCGCGGCCGCCAACTCGTCAAGCGTCGACAGCGTGTCGTCCCAGCCGAGGCATGCGTCGGTCACCGACTGACCGTAAACGAGAGAAGCGGAGCCCTTGCCAAGTTTCTGGCTGCCCTCGACGAGATTGGATTCCAGCATCACCGCGGTGATCACACGGCTGCCCGTGGCAAGCTGTCGGGCCACATCCCCGGCGACCATCGGCTGATTGCGATAGTCCTTCATCGAGTTGCCATGCGAGCAGTCGATCATCAACGATTCGACCATCCCCTGCTCGCGCAACATCGTCGCAGCCTCGGCAACCGCCTCACGATCGTAGTTCGGCCCGCTTTTGCTGCCACGCAGGATCAGATGGCATGAATCATTGCCGGTGGTGGACAAGATCGCCGACACCCCTTGTTTGGTGACTCCGAGGAAATGATGCGGGCAGGACGAGGAAAGGATCGCGTCGATCGCGATTTGCACCGATCCGCCCGTGCCGTTCTTGAACCCGACGGGCATCGACAATCCGGACACCAGCTCGCGATGAAGCTGCGACTCGGTCGTGCGGGCGCCGATCGCACCCCACGTGATCAACTCGGCGATGTACTGCGGCGACACCGCGTCGAGAAATTCCGTCCCGGCGGGTACGCCAAGATTCGCCAAATCGATCAACAAGGCGCGGGCGATGCGCAGACCGTGGTTGATGTCGAACGAATCGTCGAGATTCGGGTCATTGATCAGACCTTTCCAACCCACGGTCGTCCGCGGCTTCTCGAAATAGACGCGCATCACCAGCATCAGGTCGTTCTTCAATCGCTCGGCCTCGTGCTTCAACTTCACCGCGTATTCCCTCGCCGCATCGGCGTCGTGG
>VHCM01000186.1 GCA_016871685.1 Verrucomicrobiota bacterium | reverse complement strand
CCGGAAAATCAGGGGTCAATCGGCGGATTTTTTCGTTTCCGCGGCGGCGGCGACCCCGTCGGGCAACTGCTTGCGGCTTTCCAGCACCTTGTCGACCAGACCGTAGGCGACGGATTCCTCCGCGCTCATGTAGTAGTCGCGGTCGGAATCGCGTTCGACCTGCTCCACCGACTTGCCGCTGTGTTTGGCGAGGATGCCGTTGAGCCGTTTTTTGAGGTTGAACATGAAACCGATGGTGCGCTCGACGTCCGATGCGGTGCCCTGGGCGCCGCCGGAGACCTGGTGGATCATGACGTGCGAGTTGGGCAGGCAGTAGCGCTTGCCCTTGGTGCCGGCGGTGAGCAGCACCGATCCCATCGAGGCGGCGATGCCGATGCAGTAGGTGTTCACGTCGCAGGTGAGGAACTGCATCGTGTCGTACATCGCGAGTCCGGCGGTGACCGATCCGCCCGGCGAGTTGATGTAGATGTGGATGTCCTTCTTCGGATCCTGCATCTGGAGGAAGAGCATCTGCGCGATCACCGAGTTGGCGACGAAGTCGTCGATCGGCGTGCCTATGAAGATGATGCGGTCCTTGAGCAGGCGCGAGTAGATGTCGAACGAGCGTTCGCCGCGTCCGTCCTGTTCGATGACGACCGGGACGTAGTAGCTGTTGCGCGGTGGCTGGCTGCTCATGGCGTGGGGTGCGGAGTGCGGCGGGATCATGCGGGGATTTCCGTTTCGGAGGTTTCCTCAACCTCCGCGTGGGTCAACAGGAAGTCAATGGTCTTGGTGACGATGATCGAGTTGCGGATTTCCCGCAGCTGGCCCCGGGTGCGCAATTCCTTGACGAGCTGTTTGGGTTGGACGTTGCGCTGGGCGGCGAGTTGTTGAATGTGGCCGGCGACTTCCGCGTCGCTGGCCTCGATGCCTTCGGCGCGCGCGATCTCCCGCAGCAGGAAGTGGTGGCGCAGGTTGCCGATCGCCTTGGCGGAGGCGTTGGCGAACAATTCGTTTTGGCGTGACTGGATTTCGTCCGCATCGACACCGGCGTCGATGCCGCGTTGCACCATCGCATCCGCCTGCGCCTGCGTCTCGCGGGTGACGTATTCCTCCGGCAGTTCGAACTCCGCCTGCGCGACGAGTGCATCGAGAATGCGGTGTGCCTTGAGTTCGTCGATGCGTTGGCGGCGCTGCTCGGCCAGATGATTGCGTATCAAACCAGTGAGATCGGCGAGCGTCTTGCCGGGCACAAGCCGGGCGGCGAATGCGTCGTCGAGCACGGGCAACTCGGCGGCTTTGAGTTCCTTGAGGGTGGTGTGGACGATCATCTCGCGGCCACGCAGCTCGGTGAGCGGGAAATCCTCCGCCAGGGTCAGCGCGATGTCGCGCGATTCGCCGGGATTTATGCCCTCGAGTCCGGCGGCGAATCCGGGGAGGAACGACCCTTCGTCGACCTTGACCCAGAACCCCTCGCGGCCTTCGAGGAATCCGGCGGCTTTGCCGAGGAATTCCGCGACGGGTTTGCCCTCGATGAAGCAATGGTAGTCGATCACGGCGAAGTCGCCGGTCGCGGCACCGCGACCCTCGATGTCG
>VHCM01000185.1 GCA_016871685.1 Verrucomicrobiota bacterium | reverse complement strand
CTTGTCGGAGTCTCGAAACGATCTCTTCAGGCTTGTGCCTCTTCTTCGGCATTGCAGTCCTCCTTCTTGTCAAAAGACATAGTTCAGGGCGGACCACTTTTCAGGGGGAGGACCAGGGGATCTTGAGCCGCGGATCCGTCGCGTGTTCGACGAGAACTTCGGCGTCTACGGCGTGCGAAAGGTCTGGCGCCAGCTCGCCCGCGAGGGCGTCGCGGTCGCGCGCTGCACGGTGGCGCGGCTGATGCGCCGGATGGGCCTGCAAGGGGTCGTTCGCGGGAAGGCGGCGAAGACGACGGTCAGCGACCGGGTGACGCCCTGCCCGGCCGACCGGGTGAACCGCCGGTTCCAGGCGCCGCGGCCCAACGCGCTGTGGCTGTCGGACTTCACCTACGTGGCGACCTGGCAGGGCTTCGTCTACGTCGCCTTCGTGATCGACGCCTACGCGAGGCGCATCGTCGGCTGGCGCGTCTCGCGCACCGCCCATGCCGGCTTCGTGCTCGACGCGCTCGAGCAGGCGCTCCATGATCGCCGGCCCGTCGGAGGAGATGGTCTCGTCCACCACAGTGACCGCGGCGTGCAGTACGTCTCGATCCGTTACACCGAGCGCCTCGCCGAGGCCGGCATCGAGCCGTCGGTCGGCAGCGTCGGCGACAGCTACGACAACGCCTTGGCCGAGACGATCAACGGGCTCTACAAGACCGAGGTCATCCGACGACGCGGCCCGTGGCGCAACCTCGATGCCGTCGAGTTCGCGACGCTCGAATGGGTCGACTGGTTCAACCACCGCCGCCTGCTCGAGCCGATCGGCAACATCCCGCCGGCCGAAGCCGAGGCGCGCTACCATGCCCAAGCCGAGGTGATGGCCCGGGCCGCGTGACTCAAACCAAGCAGCCTCCGGCAAACCCGGGGCGGTTCATGACGACCTGAACGCGATCGCCGTGGCGATCGCGCGTTCGCGCAGCGGTCAAGCGCCGGTCGGCGCGTGCCTCAATTGAATTGGTCGCGCTGTTGGTCGATGCAACTTTTGCTTCCACGGCGAGAAAACGCTTAGGTTCTGGAAGCACTGTGGAAGCAAAAGGGAAGGAAACGGCGCGTTTGGAAGCAAGTTCCTGCGAAAACTGGACATGCGCGGTGGACCTCTAACCTACGGAAATAGCGAAGGAAAGCGAAATTCTGCGTGATTGTTCATGATCCGTTCTATTCCACTCATAACCTGAAGGTCACAGGTTCAAATCCTGTCCCCGCATCCAACGATCCCATAACATCAACAGAACATCCGTTCCCAACGCGGCGAAGCCCAACCTTCCCCGCACTACCCCCATCCTCATCCGAAGATCGCAAAAACGCGGCGAGGTCGCCGCGCAGCCTCACGTCAACCTCGCCGCGACGCTCGCCCGGATGAATTTGAATGGCATCAATCAGCCCACGAAGCGCCTCGGTCGCCGCAAGGCAGGTCGATGGATCGGCTAAAGAATGTCCGGCGTCAGCACCTATGGGACCAAATTGGCGATTTGAATAACGGAGGATTTCTGGCTCATCGTAACCCCAAGGAGAGTGAAGATGAGCCAGAACTCCTCCGCCCCACCCACG
>VHCM01000184.1 GCA_016871685.1 Verrucomicrobiota bacterium | reverse complement strand
CGCGGCCATCGTTGCGATCGTCGACCGGGTCGAGGTGATGGGCAAGACGCTCCACCCCGCATGATGTTCCGATACTGGTCATGAAGACGCTCGATCCCGAACAGCTCCGTGCCGTGGTCGAATCCGTGGTGTCGCGGATCGCCGTCGGTGCGCCGACAGCGAAACAGGCTGCGGTTTCCCCGCCGATTTCGCGTGCCACCGTGCAGGCGGCGGTTGCCGTAGCCGCCGGATCGTGCAGCTGCGGTTGTCCGACGGGTGGCGACCGCGGCGTGTTCCACTGTGTCGAGAAAGCCGTCGAGGCCGCGCATGCCGCGCATGTGAAGCTCGCGAAACTCGGCGTGGCCGGTCGGGCGAAGGTGGTTTCGATCGTCAAGCAGCTTGCGTACGACCAGGCCGTGACCTGGGGGCGTTTCGAGTTTGAGGAAACCAGGATCGGCAGGCTCGAGCACAAGATCGAGAAGCTGCGCATCACGCGGAACGTGCCGGGCACCGAGTGGCTGCATCCCGACGCGATGAGCGGCGACGGAGGCATCACGCTCGAGGAATACGCGCCATTCGGCGTGATCGGCGCGATCTTGCCGGTGACGCACTCGGTGCCGACCCTGACCGGCAATGTGATCAACATGGTTGCCGCCGGCAACGCGGTGGTGTTCAACCCGCATCCGGGAGGCGCGCGCAGCGCGGCGATGGCGGTGCAGGCCTACAACGAGGCGATCCGGCGCGAGACCGGCATCGAGCATCTGATTTGCACGATGGCCGAACCCGGACTCGAATCGTTCGACGCGATCTGCAGGCATCCGCAAGTCGCCCTGCTCGCCATCACCGGCGGTCCTGCCGTGGTGAGCGCCGCGATGAAGTCGGGCAAGCGCGCGATTTGCGCCGGACCAGGGAATCCGGTGGTCGTCGTGGACGAGAGTGCCGACCTTGACCGCGCCGCACGCTCGATCATCGAGGGCGGCGCGTTCGACAACAACTTGCTCTGCATTGGCGAGAAAGCGGTGTTCGTCGTGAAGCCGGTGTTCCAGCGCTTCTGTGAGGCGCTTGAGAAGGCCGGCGCGGCCCGCCTCGGGCGTTCACAGCTCGACCAGCTCACCGCCGCGGCCTTCACGATCACTCCCGGCGAAGGCGGCGGTTGTTCGCATGCCGCGGTGAACCGCGCGCTCGTCGGAGCCGACGCATCGAAGCTCGCCGAACACGCCGGCCTCCGTGTTCCCGATGCCACGCCGTTGCTCTTTGCCGTGACCGAAGCGGATCATCCGTTCGTTCAGGAGGAGCAGATGATGCCGATGATGCCGGTCGTTGCTTGCGCGGATTTCGAATCCGCCGTGCGCGAGGCGAAGCGGGCCGAGCACCACTACCGCCACTCCGCGATCATCCACACGCTCGACGTCAACCACATGACGCACATGGCCCGCGAGATGGACACCACGCTGTTCGTCAAGAACGGCCCGTCGGTGGCCGGGCTCGGACTCGGCGGCGAGGGATACCTTTCCTACTCGATCGCGACGACCACCGGTGAAGGCATCACCACGCCAAAGACCTTCACCCGCGTCCGCCGCTGCGTGCTCGTCGAAAATCTGCGCATCGTCTGACGCCGCTTCATTCCATCGTTCACCCTCCGCCCACCGTCACCATGTTGTCCGCCCAAGTCGT
>VHCM01000183.1 GCA_016871685.1 Verrucomicrobiota bacterium | reverse complement strand
CCGATGTGCAGGCTGTCGGCACCACCGACGACCGCGGCGAAGGCTTCGGCGGTGACACGAAGCAAGTTCGTGTGCGGGTCGTCGAGGCACTTGTTCCAGCGCGAGGTCGATGCGTGGATGTGGACGCGGGCGTCCGTCACGCCGTAGATCGAGGCGATCCGGCTCCACAGGCAGCGTGCCGCGCGGATTTTGGCGATTTCCATGAAGAAATCCGATCCGACGGCAAGGCGGATCCGGATGCGCGGCAGGATGATGGCCGGGTCGAGTCCGCGGGCGCGCAATTCCTCGATGCAGGCGACGAGCGTGGCGACCACGTGACCGAGTTCTTGCGTGGCGCTTGCTCCGGCGTTGTGGTGGATGTCGCCGGTGGCGCAGATGGTGCGCAACTGCGGAGCGTGGAGCGCGCAATGGGTCGTGAGCGCCGCCATGCGGTCGAAGCGTTCCTCGAGCGAGGTTGCCAGCGTGCCACGCTTCAGCCATTCGCCCAACGGATCATCTTCGAAACCGCCGCGCAGTGACGCGGGATCGGCCCTGAGGCGATGCGCCGCGTCGAGCACGAGGGTGGCGAGCGCCAGGCCGCATCCCTGTGGTTGCCACCAAATGGAAATCGCATCGAGGATCACGCCGTCGAGCGCGGCAAGCAAGTCGTCGGTGGTTCCGACGCGCAGCCCGCTTTCGCAATCGGCCGCGAGCACGAGATTGAGTTCGCTATGACCTCCGGCGAACCCTTCGTGAATCAGCGCGTTGAGTTCGACCGGTGTCTGGGCTCTCAGTTCCTGCGACACTTCCCAACCGGCCGCGAGGAATCCCGCGGCACGGCTGCCGCGCAGGTGCGAATCGAATCCCGGTGCATGCGACGTTTGCGGCAGTCCCGCGGTGTCGTGACGCATCAGGATGGGGGGGATGTCGATGCCTTCGTGCGTGCGGCTGACCAGCGTCGCATCGAACGATGCGCCATTGAGCAGCGCCTCGGCCGCGGCCCGCCACTGTCCGGGATCGTGGGCGGGGAACCCGGCAAGTAGGGGATCCGCGTGCATGGCGATGCTCATTTGCAATGATGCTGACAGGCCGGACCGGCTGCGGCAAGGCCCGGGGCGGCCGAATCCGCAGTCGCGTGTTCAATCCATCGGCTGACAAAACTCGGTGAGCACGCCGAAGGTCGATTTCGGATGAAGGAACGCAACCCGTTTTCCTGCGGCTCCCTCGAACGGAATCTCGTGGATCAGCCGCGCACCGTGACTTCTTGCCTGGTCGAGCTGACCCGTGATGTCGTCGGTTGCGAACGCGATGTGGTGGATCCCGGGCCCATGGGTGTCGAGGAACTTGGCGATCGGGCTTTCCGGTGATGTGGGTTCGAGCAGTTCGAGATGGACTTCACCGCAGTCGAAGAACGCGGTGCGGACTTGTTGGGAAGGCACTTCCTCGCGCTTCGAGCAGGAGAGTCCCAGCACTTCTTGATAGTGCGGAAGCGCTTCGTCGATGGATCGGACGGCGATGCCGAGGTGGTCGATGCGGGTGATCATGGAGCTGAATGTTGCTGATGAGATGGTAATGCCCGCGTGCGGTCCGGGCGAGATCAATCGGCGGCGTTTGCGGCGGGTTTTTCCGGGGTGCCGAGGTTGGCGATCACCTGTGCGCCGAGCAGCAGGATGAGGGCCGCCGCTTCCATCGTGAGCAGGACGAT
>VHCM01000182.1 GCA_016871685.1 Verrucomicrobiota bacterium | reverse complement strand
CATGGCCAGAAGTTCCAAGCGGTGCTCGATCAGCAGCACCGCGATCCCATACTCCTGCGACAAGTTGCGCACGATCAGGTCGATCTCGTCGATCTCGGAGCCGGTCAACCCGGATGCGGGTTCATCCAGCAACACGATGCGCGGGGAGCGCAGCAACAGGCACGCCAACATCAACTTGCGGCGCTCCAGGGTCTCCAGGGACCCGGTGGGCTGGTGCATCGATGCGCGCATGTGCACGAATTCGGTGGCCCACTCCAACTGCAGCCGGGAGGGGTAGGGCTTGTAGGCCTTGCGCGCGGCCTTCAGGGTTTCGGCGACCGTCAGCCCCGCGGGAACGATCGGGCGCTGGTAGCTGCGCACCAACCCGCGCTCCACGCGCTCGCGCATCGGCAACTTCGCCACGGACTCGCCGGAAAAGACGACGTCCCCTCCGTGCCGCAGTTGGCGGCCGGAGAGGACTTCGAAGAGGCTGGTCTTGCCGGCCCCATTGGGGCCGGCAAGACCGACAACCTCTGCCTGCTCGACCTCGAGGGACACGCCCTCGAGGATGCGGCGACCGCCAAGATCAAGGGTGATCTCGGAGCAGGTCAGGAGCGCCATTCAGTTCTCCTACCGGATGACTACTGCATCCACGGTGCCGGGGTGAATGGCGCCTCGGCATCGTCGGCAGGCTCGATGACCGTGTGGCGACCATCCTGAACCTGGTAGAAGTAGTGAGTTACGCCCTCAGCTGCGCTGGCGACGTCGTTCGGGTAGCTCGGGGTCACACCGTTTGCGAAATCGATGTAGCCCGTCACACCCTGGGTCGGGTTCGCTGCGATGAACTCGTTCACCGCGGCGAAGTCCGCCGGATCGACGTTGGACCAGGCGTTGGCCAGGACCTTGACCATGTCGTAGCACCAGGCCGGGTACACCATGCCCATCGTCACATCGTTCGTGCCGGTGGCTGCGTGGTACGCCGCGCGGAAGGCCTTGTCCTCCGCACTGGTGTTGCCCGTGCCGATCACGGTGCCCCAGACGAAGCCCTCCGCGGAATCACCCGCGATGTCGAGGTACTCCGGCTGTGACGGTCCGTACTGCAGATACACCAGCGAACCGTCAACCGGTGCGGCGGCGAACTGCTGCGAGAACGACGCGAGCTCGGCACCGATCCAGTGATCAACCATGATCACGCCGGGATCGTTGGCGGCGAGCTTCTGCAGCACCGGTGACCAGTCCTTGGTGCCGGCGGTGATGTCGATGATCTCGCCGAGCTGCCACTTACCACCCGATGCCTCGATCGCTTCGACTGTCGCTGCTGCGATGTTCTGGTTGTACGCCGTGTCGCCACGGATGATGTCCACCGTGTTGTTCTTCGGCGTCCACGCACCCGAGTCAGCCAGGTTCGTCAGGAACGTGACGAAACCGGAGCCGTAGTAGGTCTCCGGGGGATCGACGAAGTAGTTCCCATACTTGGCAGGGTCTGATGCACGGATCAGCTGGGCATCGATGTTCGTGTCACCGCTCATGTACGGGGCTCCGTACGCAGCGGCCGCATCCAGCGCAGGCGGCGGGATGATCACGAACGGGCTCACCAGGGCCGAGACTCCCTCGCCGGTCAGCTTCTGGAAGCCGGCGGTGATGCCCTCGGGGGTGAGGATGTCGATGTCCGTGACGCTGAACTCGATCGGACGTCCGCCGACACCACCGGCAGCGTTGATCTCG
>VHCM01000181.1 GCA_016871685.1 Verrucomicrobiota bacterium | reverse complement strand
CATCCGACCGTCCCTTGTTCCTTGCCGGCTACAGTGAACTTTGCCGGATCGACCTGACCGGCAAGCGGGCGTTGGAGATCTGCGGCGGATTTGGCAAGCTGACGGCGGCGTTGGCGGCGGTGTTTCCACAGGCGGAGGTGGTGGGCCTGGATTTCTACGAGGCCACCGGGCCGGAAATCGACGAGCGGCGAAAGCAATTGCCCGGTTTGTCCTACGTCGCAGGAGACGCCTTCGACCTGTCGCGCTACGAGGACGCTTCGTTCGACTTGGTGTTTGGTCAGGCCGCGCTGCACCATTTGTCGCACGACCTCGGCGGCATTTGTCGCGAGGTGCTGCGGGTCTTGAAGCCCGGCGGCCGAATGGTGTTCATCTTTGAACCCTTGGGACACAATCTGCTGGTCGCGGCGGTTCGAGCGATGAACATGGCCCGCCATGAACTCGGTGATGAAAGCAATCTCTACCTTTCCCAGTTCCAGCGCATGTTGGACTGCGGCTTTTCCAAATGCGAAGTGCAGGTGTTCAACCTGCTTGGCTATCCGATGAAGGCGCTCTCCGACAGGTTTGCCCCGCTGACCACTCTCATCCAAACATCCGACGCTTGGTTGTTCCGTCGGTTTCCGAAGTTGCTGCGCTACGGGGCGAACTGTAATGTGATTCTGACGAAGTAAACGCTGAAAATCTGAGATGCTTGAGAGCTAAAACAAGCCGCTTTGGGTAGCGCTTCGCTCTTCTTGCTTTCAGCATTTCAGTTTTTCAGCGTTTCAGCTTTTACCACAAAAAATGCGCATCTTCACCTGCACACCGGTTGCCTTTGGCGGCGGGCCTGATTTTTTCGCGCGCGACAGCGGATTGCTGTGCCGTGGATTTCAGGCGATCGGCGTGCAGAGCCGGGCGGTGATGCCGGGCGCACGCAACCCCGACGACGAGGCCGACCTGATCCGCACGGAGTTCGGCAACTTGGAGTCGGCGGATTGGTGGCGATCACAGCGTCTCGATGCGGTCGTGCTGTACGCGTGGGGTCGGCCGGCGTTCCGCAACATTGCGAGGGCGATTCACGAGGCGGGGATTTTTCTGGTACTCAATCAGGACAACAGCGGGTTGGTGAGCCCGCTTGCCGGTGTTCGCGATTGGCTTGCCGAGCAGCGCTGCCTGTCCAACGGCCGATTGTGCTGGTTGTGGCGGATCGTCAAAGGGTTGAGCTATGGGTTGTGCGTCACAGATCCATTGAGGGCGTCTCATCTCCGCCATGGGGATGAGATCGCTTGTGTCTCGCCGGTTGCGGCGGAACGCTACCGGAAGCTCTGTCGGATTGATGGCGGGGAGCGTCTCGCGCAACGCGTCCGGGTGATTCCTCACGCGGTCGAGCCTCGCTTCGCAGATGCGGGGAAACCCAAACGGCGGCAGATCGCCTGCGTGGGCCGTTGGCATGACGAGGTGCAGAAGCGCCCCGGGCTGTTGATGAACGTCATCTCCGGACTGTTGCGAGTCGACGACGAAGTCTCGGTGGTGATTGTCGGCAACACGACTCGTGCACTCGATGCGTGGCATCGCTCGCTGGGAGAACCACAACGAAGCCGAGTGCGGCTTGCGGGAAAACTCGGGCGCGACGCACTGGCGGATGTGTTGTCTGACTCGCAGGTATTCTACAGTCCGTCGGCGTACGAAAGCTTCGGAATTGCCGCGGCGGAAGCGCTCTGTTCCGGATGCTCGGTGGTCGCCGCGCGTTCGGTGTCGATGGCGGCATTCGAGTGGTTTGTTTGCGACCGATCCGGACGGC
>VHCM01000180.1 GCA_016871685.1 Verrucomicrobiota bacterium | reverse complement strand
GCTGGCATCCAGGGTGCGGTCGCACACGAACGCGTCGTCGGGCGTCAGCTCGACTTCGAGCTTGAACGCGTCCCGCACGAGTTGCAGCAACGAGTACTTGTCGATGGGCGCGCTCGCGACCTGCCACAGACCGGTCAGTTTCGGATGCCGTTCGAGCAGCAGTGCGACGATTCGCGCCATCTCGACCGTGGTGAAACCGCTGTAGATCGCCCGGCGGTAGCCTTTGGCCGCACGGCCGCGCTGGCTCAAAAACCACTCGAGCAGACTCAGCGACGTGCCGAGTTCGAACCCGATGATCGAGGTGCGCAACGTGAGGGCCGGCTCTGCGTCCAGTTCGCCGAGCAGCTTGGAGCGGCCGTAGAGATCCACCGGATCCGGGATGTCCGCTTCGCGATATGCACCGCGCGCGCCGGAGAAAACGCAGTCGGTGCTGAAGTGCACCAGTCGCGCCGCAACTTCGCCACACGCGGCGGCAAGGTGATGCGGCAGCAGCGAATTGATGCTTAGGCTCGGGATCGGGTTATTCGCTTCCTTGAGCTGCTTGATGATGCCCACGCAGTTCAGGACTGCCGCGGGGCGTAGCTTGCGTATGAGATTGCGCGTCGCGACGAAGTCGCCCGCGTCGGCGAGTGCAACGCTACGGCCGTCTTGAAAAAGGAGATACGGAGCGTACTCCGCCACGGGCCGACGCAAGGTCACCCACGTTTCATGGCGCGAATGCAGCTGGCGCCACAACTCGTGCCCCAGCATGCCGCCGCCGCCCAGGATGAGAATCTTCATTTGTTCGTCGGGGCCGCGGGGGACAAGCCGGCGGCGGCAAAAGCGGCGCGGAAACGATGTTCCCATGTGTGTTCGGCCAGCGCGCGCCGGCGTCCTCCGGCCGCAATCGCTTGCCGCGCGACGGGATCCGCGAGATAGCGCCGGAGTTTCACGAGGCATTCCGGCACGTCGGCGTAGCACACGATCTCCATGTCCTCTTGGTAAAGATGCAAGAGGTCGGGGTTGCGATGCGTGATGTAGAGTGCACCGGCCATCGTAGCGTCAAAATCGCGGAGTTTGAGGGTGTACACGTCACCGCAATGCCCGATAGTCCCGATGCCGAGGATGATTCGAGAATCGGCGAAGATCCGGCCTGACGCCTCGGCGCCGACGGGCCCGTTGGGCCAGCCGCGGCCAAACGCCTCCACCTTGATGCCGCCGGCGAGCAACGCGTCGACGATGCGGCAGCGGATGCCGTAACGATTTCCAATGAAGGTGACGTCAAAACGTTTCGCCGCCTCGGGGCCTGGGTTGAACCGCGACGGATCGCTGGCCATCGGCCAGAAAATCGCAGGCATGCCCTCGACGCCATACCATGCGCAACATTCCGGGCAGGTTGTCAAGGTTAGGTCGACGCTATTTCCGAAGCCGACTGCGCCGAGCCGTTCTCCTCTCCAGGAGCGCCAATGCTCCGGCAACCGATCGTCGAGTGCCACGTTGAAGACTGGGATACCGAGCTGGCGAATTGCCGCGGTCGTTGCAGGCGAAATGTAGTTAGTCCACATTTGTCCGAGTACGAGGTCGACAGGACGTTCGCGATGGAGTTGCTCAATTTGGCCGAGCAACACCGTGTGATTCTCGGTGCGCACCGCGGGATCGATACCACTACCACCCGGCCCACCGCGCTGTCTAAAACCATACTCGCGATTCCGGCCCTCGGCCCAACGGACTTCCGCCATCCGACCGAGCGCGGCAAGAAAGCCAGAATCGTCCTGGTTCCAGTTTGCGCCAATCCAGAAAACCCGCGGTCGCGCCATTG
>VHCM01000179.1 GCA_016871685.1 Verrucomicrobiota bacterium | reverse complement strand
GGATTCGGGTGACATGGGGGAACTCGAGAGCGGTTTTGAGGAGCGGATGGTCCGGCTGTGCGAGGAATATGCCGCCCGCTTCGCCACCGACGGCGCCGAGGTGGTAAACGAGTTCCGGGTCGAGACGATTGAGGGACGCTGGGGGTACTGCGACCGCATCCTGATCAACCCGGAGGGCGACGCCCATCTGTTCGACTGGAAGTTCGTCCGGTCGAAGGAGGTCGTCGACGCCGACGTGAACCTGCAGGGCAAGGATTACGTGGTGGGCATTCTGGAGGATCCCCGCTTCAGCCGGATCGAGCGCATCTCGGTTCACTTCGTCATGCCGCGCTTTGAGTCGGCAACGGTGACGCGCCGTCCCTTCACTCGCGAAGACGTACCGACACTCAAGCTCGAGATCCTCGCGATTCTGGCCCGTGCGCGGCAGACGGACAGTCGCCGCTGGCGCGGAGCCTCACTCACGCCGCACTACGATGTCTGTCGCTTCTGCGGCGCGGCGGCGACATGCGTCGCACTTCGGCGCATCGCCGACCGGATCGGACGTGCCTACGACCCCGATGGCTACGGACGGACGCCCGTAATCCCCGCTCAAACGCACGCCTCGCTGGTGACCGATCCTGCCGAGCGGGGGCAATTGCAGGAATTGGCTGGCCTCATGGATACGTGGGCCCAGTCGGTGAGGCACCATAACCTGACCGCGGCGCTCGCCGACGAGGCGAACCTGCCCGCCGGATACGTCATCGATTACCCGAAGGGCCGCCGGCAGGTGTCCGATGCGCATCAGTTGCTGAATATCGCCACTGAATTCGGCCTGACCGCACAGGACTTGATCGATGCGGCCAGCGTTTCCTGGACCAAGCTCGAACAACTGCTTCGAGACCGCGCCGGCAAGGGCGAGAAGGCCCGGCAGGTAGCGAACTTTAACTCCAAGCTGGAGGAAGCCTGCGCCGTGGTCCGAGCCGAACCGGCTCCCCGCCTCTCCCGTGTACGCCCAGCGACCGTTTAACCCAAACCACCAAAATCATGACCAAGATCAAAATCACCCGCGAAGAGTTCAAAGTTCCGGCCGTCGCTGAGACAGCCGTTTCCGACACGGCCGTCACCGTGATGGACCGCCCATCTGAAGCAGACCGCTACGACGACATCACCCGCGACGTTGTGGTGCCGGTGCTCGGGCTCATCAACAAAGTCGGCAAGCTAGCCGAGAAATTCGAGAATCGCGGTGGGAACTTCGCCCTCGGAGATGCGCTGCTAGGACAATCAGTGGCTGTGATTCCCGTCAGCATCGTTAAGCTAGTCGAGGAGGTCGCATATCAGGGCCGGCCCCTCGTCTACGGGGAGTCCGTGCCGAAGGTGTTTTCGTCCGCAATGGAAGCTTACTCCGCCGGCTATGTAGTCGATAAGACCCGCCTTGCGCCGAACCGCGTCGAAGAGATCGCCAAAGTCGGTTACTTGGTCATCGCGCCGCAGGACAACAGCAGCAGCGACTTCATGCTCGAGGTAGGCGGCCTTCGTCTGCAGCCGGCGCAATGCACCTACCGTCGGAGCGCGTTCGCCCGCATTTACTACCCTCTGTTCAACCACGCGCACGGCATCTGTCTTGGACGCGGGCTGGAATACCGCGGACTTAACGCGTCCCGGGTGTTCGCTCTCGCCGAAGCCTGGACCCACCAGTGGACACTTCAATCGAAGCTCGAGAAGAACGCTAAGAACTCGTGGTGGGAGCCCAGAATTTCGAAGGGCTCAATTCTTAGCGCCGAGGTTCAATCCTGGGTCGCCAAAAATTACGGTGCTTTCGGCACCTGAACCCTGCCCCGTGAACAAAACCGATATCCATAGCTTTATCACACAGTTGGGGCCGGCGGAAG
>VHCM01000178.1 GCA_016871685.1 Verrucomicrobiota bacterium | reverse complement strand
ATGATTTCCGATCCGTCGCTCCGGCCGCACATCCCCGCGCTGATCCAAGCCTTCCACAAATCGGGCAGCACTAACCTCGAGCCCCACATCGTCAGCGTCCTCGGCATCCCCTTCCTGGAACTCGACGCCCGCTGGCGCTTCTTCACGCTCGGCCGCTATTCGAAGCGGAGCTGAGTCATCGGAAAAAATGCAGCGCTGTCCCATCCCAAGGCGGCGCTGGACGGCGAATGTCATCCAGTCGCGGCGACGGTCACCGCGAGCAGGAGTTGGCGCAGCCGCAGGATGAACGGTTCCAAGGCATTTTCGACAAGAGGATCGCCAGTCCGCACCATCCAGAGGCTCCGGCAAACACCAGACCCGCGCCCATGAAGACGGCGAGCCAGATGAAACGCGGATCGACGAAAAGCGAACCCAGCGTGCCCACAAGCACCACCGAGCCGATCACCAACTGCACCTGACGCATGAGGGGCAGAAGCCTGCGCGCCGAGCGGATCACCGGGAGACCCGCCTCCTGCCAAGCGTTCATGCCGCCCTCGAGCACCCGCACATCGCCGCATCCGGCGTCGCGCAACGACTGCGCCGCCCGCGCAGCTCGTCCGCCACTGGCGCAGATCACCACACACGATCCGCCGGGCGGGAGCGAATCACGCACGCGTTGGTTTCATGAGTTTTGTATCTCGGCCGGTCGAGGCCGACCAGCCCTACCATGGATGCGGATGTGCTGCCGCGGATCTGCCTGTTCTGTCACGCTTCAAAGGGGGGCACGGGCGGCCCGCCCGTGTTCTTCAACGCGAACGATCGGCGCGGAGCATCCCTTCGCCAAAAGGTAGGGACGAGCGGCCTCGCTCGTCCGTGACATCCCACCTGCCGGCTACACCGCGAGAGTGGGCCGGTCGAGGCCGACCAGCCCTACCTTGGATGCGGATGTGCTGCTGCGGATCTGCCTGTTCTGTCACGCTTCAAAGGGGGGCACGGGCGGCCCGCCCGTGTTCTTCAACGCGAACGTTCCGCGCGAAGCCTCAAGGTGCGTGGGCGTCCCGCCCACTCCGGTCCTCTTCATCGGCAGGCATCTGTCCCACCAGATCCGCTTTCCGTAGCATTGATGACTTTGTAATAAGCATCGAATGCCATCAAAAAACGACCCATTTGGGTTGGATTCCCCCTGCGTACGCATATTTTCACCAAATGAACCTTGTCGGCGTCGGTGAAATCATTACGTTCGCAATCAAAAGAACGGCAAGTCGTTCGGATCTATCAACATTCCGACCCCAGCCTCCCGCAGATCATTCGACGAAAACCCCGCCATGAATTCCTCCATCCCCCGACTCATCTCGATCCTCGCCCTCGCGTTCACGACCTTCGCTACGGCGACGACACGCCACGTTCCCTCAGAATACGGCAGCATCCAGTCTGCCATCCATGCCGCAGTTCCCGGTGACACGATTCAAGTGGCGGCCGGCACCTACGCGGAACAACTCGTGATCAACAAACCGCTCACGCTCCTCGGTCCCCAGGCAGGCGTCTCCGGCCATGCCGCCGGGCGCGGCGCGGACCCGTCGGCGGAGGCGGTCATCACTTACCCGGCGATCAACTTCAGTTCGCCTTCGTCGCGATCGCTGCTCTACCTCGGCACCAGCGTCACCGGCATCACCGTCGACGGATTCACCTTTCGCGACGTCGAGGTCTTTCCAAGCGGCTGGTACGGCTACCTCGTGTTCGCCAGCAACGTGCAGGACCTCGTCATCCGCAACAACCGCTTCTTCGGCGGACAAACGGCGATCAACGCGTTCTACACGACCAGCCAGACCGGATTCGCCTCGGGCATGGTCGTCGAGCGCAACTTCCTCGACGGCGGACCGTTCGTGAATTGCTCGGTCGGCCGCGGGATCGCCATCCAGGGCACCGCCGCCACCGTGCAGGACAACGTGCTA
>VHCM01000177.1 GCA_016871685.1 Verrucomicrobiota bacterium | reverse complement strand
ACGGGTTGTGCGTGGTCGCACCGATGAACCGCACCACGCCGCGTTCGACATGGGGCAGCAGGACGTCCTGCTGCGCCTTGTTGAAGCGGTGGATCTCGTCAATAAACAAAACCGTTGATTCGCCGCGCAGGTCGCGCAGCAGGCGGGCTTGGTCGATGCGCGCGCGGATCTCGGCGACGTTCGATTCGACTCCGTTGAGTGATTCAAAGCGCGAGCCGGTGGTGCGTGCAATCACGCCCGCAAGCGTGGTCTTGCCGGTGCCCGGCGGTCCGTAGAGCAGGATCGAGGTGAAGCGGTCGCCTTCGATGGCGCGCCGCAGCAGTTTCCCCGGCGTGAGCAGGTGCGCTTGGCCGGCAACTTCATCCAGCGTGCGCGGCCGCATCCGCTCGGCCAGCGGCGCGCTCGCGGGCGCACCCCGGGGGCCTCCCGCCGGAAGCGTGAAGAGATCGGCCATCGGCCTGATGCTGGCACCGGATGTCGCTGCGGGCGAGCGTGGATGTCGTCCGCACCACCCTTGGATCCGGGCATGAAAAAACCGCTGTGCCGTGAATGGCGCAGTGAGCCACGTTCCGTGAACTCAATAAGTGGGATCTTCCTCGGCTGTTTTGTCTTCCCGTGACGGGCGTGACATCGGGCGTTGGATGAGGATCCCGGTTCGTTTATATCGGGTCGGGCCAGCTACCAATGAACTCGGACACAGCAGTCGTGATGATCTTAACGTCATTCCCTCCAACGGCAATCGAAATCCGGAGCCGACAACCGGTTTCCGGCACCCCCCGCCTGCATCATGCGTGACTGGATTCCAGCCCGACGTCCGGCACTGGTGCTCGCACCGATGCAGGACGTCACCGACCTGGCGTTCATGCGGGTGATCGCCCGCCGCGGCGCGCCCGACTGGTTCGTCACCGAATACTTCCGCGTGCATCCTGGCTCTGCCCTGCGGCGCGACATCCTGCGCTCGATCACTGAAAACCAAACCGGCCGACCCGTGGTCGCGCAACTGATCGGCGGCGAACTGGCGGAGCTGACGCGCACCGCGCGCGCGCTGTCCGCCCATCCGGTGGCCGGCATCGACTTGAACCTCGGATGCCCCGCGCCGGTCGTCTGCCGCAAGCACGCGGGAGGCGGTCTGCTGCGCGATCCGGACGCGATCGACCACTTGCTGGGCGGCTTGCGCGACGCGATCGACGGAACTTTCACGGTCAAGACCCGGGTCGGCCACGGCGACAAACGCGAATTCGCCCGACTGCTCGACGTGTTTCGCCGACACGCGATCGACGGGCTCACGGTGCATGCGCGCACCGTGGCCGACGGCTACCGGACGCCGGTGCACGACGACTGCGTGCGTCTTGCGGTCGAGGCGATGCCCTGCCCGGTGGTGGCCAATGGCAACGGGGTCGACGTCCGCACGGCCCGCTCGTTGCTCGCCCGCACGGGTGCGGCCGGGCTGATGATCGGCCGCGGGGCGATCCGCAACCCGTGGATCTTCGCGCAGATCGCAGCGGAGCACGACGGGTCGTCCGCTCCCGAGCCGACCCACCGCGACCTGCTCGAGCACATCGGCGAACTCTACGACGAGGTGGCCCGCGAGACTCCGCGTTTTGTCGAGCGATCCCATGTCCAGCGCATGAAGCGCACGCTGGTTTATCTCGCCCACGGCCTGGCCGGTGGTGCGTTCGAGCACCAGATCCGCCGCGCCGAGCGGGCCGCCGACTTCTTCGCCATCTGTCGTCGCCATCTCGACCACCAGACGCCGCTGCCCGCGTTGCCGCCCGCCGATTCGCCGATTTTCCGGGGCTTCGATGCACTCCTCGGTGATCCGCCGCTTCCTGACCGAGCCGAAACAACCACGTTTCCCGGTTTCTAAAAATTTCCATTTCCGGCTTGCCAGTCCGGGGTTGTCTGGTAAATCACCCGCCCCCGCGCAAACGCGCAGGCCCTCCGGCCGACGCATCCGC
>VHCM01000176.1 GCA_016871685.1 Verrucomicrobiota bacterium | reverse complement strand
CAGCCGAGTTTCTGCCGCAGCGCGGCGTAGAATGAGCGACCCTTGAGGCGCAGCAGATGGAACGAGCGGGGCGATCGTGCGACCTCGACCGAGTCGCCCGGGCGGATGCGCACGGTGTCGCGACCGTCGACGGTGAACAGCAGCGGCGCGCCGTCGTGACCATCATTGGCACACAGCGACACGATGCAGTCGTCGGGCAGCACCAACGACCGCTGGCTCAGGCTGTGCGGGCAGATCGGCGTGATGAGGAACACGCGCGCACCGGGCGAGATGAGCGGACCACCCGCGGAAAGCGAATAGGCCGTTGATCCGGTCGGGGTGGCGACAATCAATCCGTCGGCGCGGTAATCATTGAGATGTTCACCGTCGACCCGCGCCGTGAGCGAGACAAGTCGGCCGGTTTCACCGCGGGCCAGCGCAATCTCGTTGAGCGCGGTGAACACCGATGTGCCGCCGTCGTGCCGGTGCACGCGCGCTTCGAGCAGGCTGCGTTCGCTGGTGGTGAATTCGCCCGCGCGCACCGCATCTGCGAACTCGTCGAGTTCGCCGTCGGTGCAGCTGGTGAGAAAGCCGAGCGTGCCAATGTTGATGCCCGCCACCGGCTTGTCGAACGCGCCGAAGCGCGAGACGGCATGCAGCATGGTGCCGTCACCGCCGACCACCGCGGCAATGTCGGCCTGATCGTGGAATGCCGAGGCCGGGATGCCGGCGGAGCCGTCGACGAGCCGCGCGGTTTCCTCTTCCAGCACGGTGGCGATGCCGCGGTCGGCCAGCGCCGCACGCAGCGAGGCTACGGTGGGTGCCGAGCCGGGTTTGTGCGGATTGGCGAAAATGCCGACGGTCATGCATGGATCCTGCACCGGAGCGGCGGGGGATGCAAGCGGCGTGGTCAGGCCTCGGTCGCGGGCGTGGCCACGGGACGGGGATTCCTTCGTCCTTTCGCGGATTCGACGGCGCGCACGACGAAGCCGAAGGCGAGGATGGCCGAGAGGGCGGCGTAGAAGCTCCAGATCGTGTTTTTACCGGCGGTGAACCCGTAGCTGTGCAGCCCGACGCCGAGGAAATTCACGTGCCACCACGAGAAGGTGATGACGATCGCGGTGAAGATCGAGGCGAGGTGCAGTCCCCATTCGCCGATGTGGCCGCCGAGCCGGGCGTGCAGGATCGCCAGTGTCCACAGCACGATCAGCAACGCGCCGTTTTCCTTCGGATCCCAGCCCCAGAAACGGCCCCACGAATCGTTGGCCCAGATGCCGCCGAGCACCGTGCCGATGAGCGAGAGAAACAACGTGAAGCAGATCATGCCGTAAACCGCGCGGGTCATCGAGCGGCGCAGGCCGCTGTCGCCGCCGTCGAGCCCGAGCCCGCGCAGCAGCACGTGCAGCGCGGAGAGGAATGCGGCGAGCAGGCCAGCCGAGTAGCCGAGGGTGATGGTGATGACGTGGGTGGTGAGCCAGAAATTCGAATCGAGCACGGCGACCAGTGGGTCCATGTGGTCGTTGGCTTCGCCGAGTTCGTAGCGACGCGCGAGCAGGATGAACGCGGTGCCGAGGATCGGTGCCGTCGCCAGGGCGAAGCCGCGGCGCGTGAGCCATTCGACAATCAACGCGAACAACACGACGCTGCTGCCGATGAAGATGATCGTGTCGTAGAGGTTGCCCACCGGCGGGCGCTCCATGATGATGCAGCGCTTGACGATCGCGGTCGTGCAGAACGCCAAGCCGACGAGCGTGGCGAGGGCGGCCGCGCTCGAGAACCAGCGGCCGGCGCGCGATTCGCCGACCGTCCACATGCCGAGCACGGCAAGGCTGCCGAAAAGGAACCAAGCCAGGCCGCTGAGAAACCAGTTCTTGCGGTAGTAGGCCGACTCAAGTGCGACGTGTTTCGCATCGCTGCGTGGTTCGGCACGTCCGGCGAGCCGCGAATGCAAGGCTTCGAGCTGGGTGCGGAATGCCGCTTCATCACCCGGCCCGGCGCGGGCCGCCACTTCAAGCTGCCGGATGTCGCCGATCAACGTCTCGGCATCCGCGGCGTATCCGGTCAT
>VHCM01000175.1 GCA_016871685.1 Verrucomicrobiota bacterium | reverse complement strand
TTGCAGGGTTCCCCAGCTCACGACACCGATATTGCCGCCGCCGAGCTGCAGCTGCACCATCGCTTCGTAGGGCGCATCAAGTCGGCCGTCCGGACCCGGCAGGGCGGGCCTCACGGTCACTGATCCACCAACAGGCTGCGGATGGCGCGTGACCTCGAGCTTGACCGAAAACGCCCCGACGCGCATCGCGGGAAACGCGACTCCATCGGTCGCCACCACTTCGTCCGGCGCGAGATCAACATTGTATAGACCGTTGTCGAAGTGGGTCCAGACGCGTCCCGGCGGACGCAGCTCGTATTGCGCCAAAAGGGGGCCGCCGAGGATGTCGAGGGTCGGCAGCACCCGCAGAAAACGCGCGTTCGCACGAAAACCATTGGGTCCGGTGACAAGGAGGTCGCGCGAATCGAGGGACGCGCCGTCCACGCCGAGCGGATGACGATATTCCACAGTCAAGAACTGCGTTTCGATGGCACGTGTCACCGCTTCGGCAATCAGGCGCACCGAAATCGCGGGTCTCACACAAAACTCGGATCGCCCGATCGTGCGGCCGTCCAAAAGAAACTCGATCGTGTAAAGCCCATCATTCAAAGAACCCAGCTCGTACGATTGGAATACCTCGCGCGTGGCGACGTCCTCGGTGACGTCGCCAGGCCCGGACAACGCCGCGATGGTGATGCGGTTGCCATCGCGTGTCGGCGCGCCCCAGTCGGCAACAGCAAGGCCGGGCTCGCTGAACAGCACCGACACTCTGGCCGTCACCGGGTCCGCCGCGGCATCGACGCGAATGCGCGCTTTGGCGACGGGCGGAGGCTCGACCACCACGTCGCGCACGGCGAACTTCGCCGCGGCCAGCAGACGATCGACACCATGGACCTCAAACTGATACTCCCCTGCGGCGAGCGAACCCAGCGGGTATTCGTGCCGCACCGTGGTGACCACCGGTAGCAGCACCGGGCTACTGCTTCGTTGGATGACGAGCCGCACGCCAAAGGTCGAGTCCGATCGTTCAGGCACACCCCAATCGGTGACTTGAAATCCGCTGTCCGGAAACACCAGCGTGACGACCGCGGTGTGACCGGCGTCGCCCGCCACGACCTCAACACGGGTTTGCAGTGGCAGCGGCGTGCGCGTGGCGATCGTTGGATCGGGAGACCACGCGATGGTTTCGGCTGAGAGATTCGCCGTGATGAGTGAAAAACCGGCCCACAAAAGCCGGCCGAGGCGGGAGATCAGGGTCTTGGACATGGCGGAGTGCGGATGCGGGGTTTGCCTTGGATGGAAAATCATCCAATTCAGATAGAACCATTGAATCCGGCCGAAGTTGCGGCATCAAGCAGGAAGATGGATGAATCCCCCCCTGAAATCGCGGAAAAAACCCGAAAAACGCCTCAAATCATCCCTTCAGCAACGCGCCTTTCTCATTCGTAGTCATTAGAATCATGAACGAATGAACCACTGATTGCACAGATGGTGAAAGAGCTCCCGCTATTGGTGCTCTTCAGGGCCAGGTCATTTCAGCGGTGCCGAGGACGGTGTCCGAGGCATCGGTGGCGGTGGAGAACACGCTGCCGATGAAGAGGATAAATGTGGGCGGGACGCCCACGCGCCTTGAGGCTTCGCGCGGAACGTTCGCGTTGAAGAACACGGGCGGGCCGCCCGTGACCCCCTTTGAAGCATGACAGACCAGGCAGATCCGCGGCAGCACATCCGCATCCAAGGTAGGGCTGGTCGGCCTCGACCGGCCCACTCTCGCGGTGTAGCCGGCAGGTGGCATGTCACGGACGAGCGAGGCCGCTCGTCCCTACCTTTTGGCGAAGGGGTGCTTGCGCACGCCTCTTTCCCAATCCCGAATTTCCCATTTCCAATCTCCCTTCTTTTGCGTCTCGTTCTCACCTCTCACCCCTCCACCCCCACCCGATAAAACCTCCGCTCCTGCGGCGGTGTCGGGTCGGTCACCTCCGCTTCGCTGCCTCGGCCGAGGTAGGGGGTGGTCAGTGGGTTCCACGTTTGCAGGTCCTCGCTCCAGCTCACTTGGTAGGTGACTCCGTA
>VHCM01000174.1 GCA_016871685.1 Verrucomicrobiota bacterium | reverse complement strand
CGAGCCGCGATCGGCAAGTACGGCAAGTAAGGCTGCCGCGGGTGTTGCGACTGCGGTCGGCTCACGATGCGCGCGGGCATCGAGCGCTGCAGAGAGCAGGGAGCGGAATGATTCGTCGGTGCATTCCGTGTGTGCTTCTTCCAGCGCGCGGCGCGATTCGTCGCCGGGAATCACCGCGAGCACCTGCCGCGCTTCTTCGCGCAGCAGCGCGTCGTTGCCCGCAAGCAGACAGCGCATCGACGGGACGATCTCGGGTCCGCCGACGCGAGCCAGCGCGCGCAGTAGGTATTTTTTCGCCTCGATCGGAACCGTTGCGGATTCGATCGACGCGACCACGGCCTTGAGCGCCGCGGCGGCATCCGGGCTGCCGGGTGCGGTCGCTTGGTCGATCCAGCGGTTCAGTTCGACACGCGCCTGATGTTGTTTCTCGGGTGTGGTGCCCGAGAATTTCGCGTGGATCGCATCGAACGCGGCGGTGTCGAGCGCGATCGCGCGACAAGTGACGATCGCGAGCGTGAGAACAAAAGGAAAGAGCTTCATCATGATTGGGAGTGCACGTTGATCGATGTCATGACGGCAGCACGTAGTCGGCGCGGCGCGGGCGGTCGAGCATGCGCGACGCGACCGGATCGTCGACGACGCGTTCCCGCTCCGGATCCCAGCGCAGCGGACGGCCGATGCGCTCGGCGATGCCGCTCAGGCAACAAAGCGTGCCGGTGCGGTGACCGATGCCGACGTGACAGATCGGCTGCGATCCGGTGCGCACGGCATCGAGCCAGTTGAGCCGGTGGTCCTCGGAAACCTCGAGCCGCCGGTCGTCGCTGCGGAAGATGTGGTTTTTCAACGACGCGGGCGTCGCGGCGAAGCGTCCGTCGCGGCCCACCAGCACCTCGCCTTCGTCGCCGATGAAGCGGATCATGTACCCGCCGGCATCGCCGTCGCGGATCACCTTGGTGCCGTCGGCATAGACATGGTGTTGATGCGGTTCGCCCTCGTATCCCTTCGGCACGAAAAGCACCGGGCCGGAATCATCCATGCCCAGCGCCCATTGGATGATGTCGAAGTGATGCGCGCCCCAGTCGCCGTTCTTGCGCGACCCGTATTCCCAAAAACAGCGCCAGCCGCCGCCGTAGCTGCCGACCACGCGTTTCGGATGATACGGCTCCCACGGTGCCGGACCGAGCCAGCGGTCGTAGTCGAAGCCGTCGGGCACCGGTTCCTCTGCGAATTGCGTGGGCGGTGGAAACTCGCCGAGCGACGCGACCACCGTGCGCACCTTGCCGATGCAACCGTTGAGCACCAACTCCGCGGCCTTGCGAAACCAGGTGTCCGACCGCTGTTGCGTGCCGACCTGCACGACCCGCCCGTAGCGCCGCGCCGCCGCCACCACCGCGTGGCTCTCCGCCACCGTGAGCGTCATCGGTTTTTCGATGTACACATCCTTACCCAAGCGCATCGCATCGATGGCGATCGCCGCATGCCAGTGGTCGGGCGTGGTGACGAACACCGCGTCGATGTCCGGACGCGACAGCAGTTCGAGGTGATCGGCGGATCCGGTGCAGGCACCTTCGCCCTTGGCATCGCGCACCTCGGCCAGCGCCGCATCGAGCAACGCGCGGTTCACATCGCAGAGGCCGACCACTTCGGTTTCCGGCGAACTCAGGCAGTACGAGCGGTGATCCTTAGCGATCAGCCCGTTGCCAATGATCCCCAGCCGGATCCGGCTGTTGGGCGCGCGCTCGCCGCTGCGGCCGAGCACGCGTGAGGGGATGATCGCCGGCGCGGCACCGGCGAGCGCCGCGGCAAGCCCGGTCTTGAGGGCCTGACGCCGGGTGTATCGAATCGGTTTCATTGAAGCTGGAGGGTTGAGGATCCGGGAAATGCGGAATCCGGAAATGATGCGGACACTCTCGGTGATCGCTGGCCGCGATGACAAGCGTTCATTCGTGACAAGTCGGCACCTCGTGAGAATCACCGGACGCGCCCGGGTTTGCGCGATCAGATCGGGATTGCCAGCGGCATGCGGATCGGTAGCGTTTGCCCGTCATGATCGTCGCTCCCAAGATCCGCGGGTTCATCTGCACCACCGCCCATCCCGACGGCTGCGCCC
>VHCM01000173.1 GCA_016871685.1 Verrucomicrobiota bacterium | reverse complement strand
CGACGGGTTGGGATTCGACGGCCAGATCGTGCTCGACGGCACCGACCGCATTTCCTTACGCGACCGCGTGCATCTGCTCAAGGCACTTTCGATCATCGACTACTCGCGCAACTATCACCGCATTGATTTCAACGAAGGTGCCTTCCAAATGCGCACCCATGGCGGCAAGCTCGCGCTCTCGGACATCCGGCTGAAGTCCGCCGACCCGTTAACGCTCGAAGGCGCGTTCAACGTGCGTCCGCCCACCGACGAGGAAGTGAGGCGCACCGTCAACCGAGCCGGGCCAGCGGGACCCGGTGGTTTTGGTCGTTCCGCCGCTGATGCCGAGCTGGAAACCATCGGCAGGCTGGGAGTGGATTTCAACCTGCGCAAGGCGGCGTTGGCGGCAAAGCGCGGCAAGGAGGGCGCGGAAGATTCCGGTGCCTCGGCCACGCTTTTCGAACGGCTTGCGGAAAACTCGGCATCGCGTTCACTTGGCGATCAGGCCGCCGTTCGCATGCAGGGCATGATGAGGTACGAGGGAAGGCTGGTGATGACGGTGTCTGCCGACAGCTTCGAGCGGGCACCCAGGCTCCAGGAGATGTATCCCGTCGATCCGGCCAAAGGCGGGATCCCGATCGATGTGCCGGTTGAAGGGGCGATTCACGAGGTGACCCTGCGACTGGCCGAGGAGCTTTCCGTGCAGGGCAAGCGTTGAGGACGACTCAGCTTCCGCACGACGCGAGGCCGATGCTTTGAAAAATCTCCAGAGTCGCGCGGCTCTTGTTGAGCGTGTAGAAATGAATGCCATCGACGCCGTGGTCGAGCAGATTGGCGCATTGTTCGGCCGCATAGTGGATGCCGATGCGTTCAAATGCCGCGGCATCCGAGCCGGCGCGATCGAGCGCGCGCAGCAGCTTCGCCGGATAGCGCGCGCCGGCCGCCAGTTCCGCCATGCGCGCCATGCCCTGCCGCGTCGTCACGGGCATGATGCCAGCGAGGATCGGCACATCGATGCCCGCCAGCCGGCAACGGTCGCGGAAATCCAGGAAGTCGTGGTTGTCGAAAAACAACTGGGTGCAGATGTAGTCCGCTCCCTCGTCGACCTTCGCTTTGAGGAATTCGAGTTCCATCATCCGGTTGGGCGTGCCCGGGTGGCCTTCGGGGAATCCCGCCACACCGATGCCGAACCCGCCGCGCAGCGGATGGTCACCCGATTCGTTGAAGCGGCGGATGCAGCGCACCAAATCGGCAGCATGGCGGAACCCGCCGCGGCTCCAATCGAAGTCCGGCTGGTCGCGTGGCGGATCGCCGCGCAACGCGAGGATGTTGGCGACTCCGGCATCGGCGTAGCGCTGGAGGATCCCGCGCACCTCGTCTTCGCTGTGACCCACGCAGGTGAGGTGCGGCACCGGCGGGATCGATGTGGTTTGCCGGATCCTCACCACCAGATCGTGGGTGAGCCCGCGCGTCGTGCCACCGGCCCCGTAGGTGATCGAGACAAACGACGGCCGCAGCGGCTCGAGTTCGCGAATCGTCTCGTAGAGTTCCTCCCAGCCCTTTTCCGCCCGCGGCGGAAAGAATTCGAAGGAAAACGACGGCGACCTGGCCGCGAGGATCTCACGGATGTGCATGGAGGGCGGAGGTTGGGTTGGGGCCGGGAATCGCGGCGAAACCTTCCGCCACCTGCGGGGTTTCATCCATCAGCTCCCGATCATCCGGAAAAATCCAACACCAATCCGCCCATGAGAACAACCCTTCTTTGCCTGTCCGCTCTTGGCTTGGTCGCCATGTCGGCCATCGCCGCCGATCCGCAACCCGGCGCGGCTGAGGTTCGCCGCGATCAAGCACCCCAGCGCGACGAGGGCTTTCGCATGGCGGATCGCAACGGCGATGGTGCGCTCGCTGCCGACGAGTTCGCGACGCTGCCCCGCATCGCCAGGCTGCCCGCCGAGAAGCGCGACGCCCTGTTCTCACGCCTCGACAAGGATGCCGATGGCAAGCTCTCGCGTGGCGAACTTTCGGCCGATCGCGCCCATGGCGCGGCACCCGCATTTCGCCGCTTCAAGGAACTCGATACCGACCGCAGCGGCGGCGTGAGCCTCGAGGAGTTCAGGAATGGCCCGATGTCCGGAAAACT
>VHCM01000172.1 GCA_016871685.1 Verrucomicrobiota bacterium | reverse complement strand
CCGTGGTCGGCGCAGTGGCCTGTCGATCCGCCTCGCGACGCGGCGTTGCGCGGCACGGTGTGGTTCCGCACCTCGGGCAGCTCCGGAACACCGAAGTGGGTCGTGCTCACCAAGTCGGCGCTGCTCACCTCGGCCGAGGCGGTGAATGACCACCTCGCGGTGGAAGCGGATGCTTGTTGGGGGCTTGCGCTGCCCATCCATCATGTCGGCGGATTCGGAGTGGCGGCGCGCGCGTACGTTGCCGGATGCCGACTCGCGGTGTTTCAAGGTCGCTGGAATGCCGCTCGGTTTTCCGAATGGCTTGCGGCGGAGCGCGTCACGCATCTGTCGCTGGTGCCCGCGCAGGTGCACGACTTGGTGCGCGCCGGAATGAAAGCGCCGCCGGAACTGCGAGTGGTGGTGGTGGGAGGTGGTGCGCTTGATCCGGTGCAGGGCCGTGCCGCCCGCGCGCTCGGTTGGCCGGTGCTCGCGAGTTTCGGCATGACCGAATCCGCATCGCAGATCGCAACCCAGGCATTGGATCTACTGGATCGCGAATACCGATGCGCCCCGATCCCGCTGCTGCCGATCTGGCGCTGCGCCTTGTCAGAGATCGGTTGTCTGCGTCTTGCCGGTCCGGCGTTGTGTTCGGGCTGGTTGGAGGAACAAGAAGGCGGCATGCGTTACACGCGCCGGACGGGTGATTGGTATGAAACCGCCGACCGCGTGATGTTGGCTGACGAAGGACTCACGCCGCTTGGCCGTGCCGACCTGTGTGTGAAAATTCTCGGTGAGTTGGTTGACTTGGAATCGGTCGAGCTCGAATTGGCGGAGCTTGCCGGTGGTGTCTTGAGCGTGGGCGACTTCGCCGTCGCTGCGATCGAAGACGCGCGCGCCGGCAGCCTGCTCGTGCCGGTGTTTGTGCGTGGGGTTGATGCCGCGCATGTGGAACGCGTGATCGACGAGCACCGCAGGATGGTTCCGGGGTTCCGGCGGCTCGGTCAGCCGGTGTGGGTCGATGCGTTGCCGACAAGCGAACTCGGCAAGCTGCGGCGGGGAGAACTTGCGCGCATCGCTGCCGCAGCAAAGTAGTCCGCTTAGAGCCGTTTGTGAAGAGGTGTCGCTTGAGCAACCCGCTCAATAACGCGCGACTTGTCCCGGATCGGCATCGGGGTTTGCGGCGGTGCAGGCGGCGGTCAGCTCGGCCATGCGCATGCGGGTGGATTCCCAGTGTGACTCCGACCACGCTGGCGGCGGATCGAGTTTCCTGCGTTTGAACCGTTCGATGCGTGCCAGCGCCGTGTCGATCACCGCGTGAGGCAATTCCCCCAGCGCTTCCGCGGCCACATCCGCCGTTTCCGTGCGGTGGCAGATCAACGCGAGGTCGTTACCGGCCTCGATCGCGAGCCTCGCATCCTCGCCGCGCGGGTGACGCTTCGCGATCGCGTCCATGTCGAGGTCGTCGGTGAGCACCAAGTGATCGTCGAACCCGAGTTGGTCGCGCAGCAGGCGCTGGACGACGCGCGGCGACAGCGAGGCGGGCAGTCGCTCGTCGAGTCGGGGAAACAGGACGTGCGCGAGCATCACCGAGTCGATTTCCGGCATGAGCGCGGTGTAGGGGACGATGTCCTCGCGCAGCAATTCTTCAAGTGACGCGCCACTCACAGGCAGATCGTGGTGCGGATCACTGCTCGCGCGTCCGCCCGCGGGAAAATGCTTCACGCAGGTGGCGATCGAGCGCCTGTGCAGCCAGCGGTTCCATTGTCCGGCGTGGTCGATCACGCGTTGCGGATCCCGGCTCCAGCATCGTCCTTGCAGGGCGTTCGCCGCCTCGGGCGAATGCGCCAGATCGAGCACCGGCGCGAGATTGAGATTGATCCCGAGCAGGCGCAGCAGATCACCGGTGAGCGCGGCAGCGCGGGCGATCAGTGGTGCGCCGCCCGATGCCACCAACGCCGGTGGTGCGGGCGAGCCGGCTCCGATGGCGCGCAGGCGGCTGACGCGTCCGCCTTCCTCATCGATGGCGATGATCGGTTCGTCCTGCGAGAGATCGCGGAGCGCGTCGGTGAGTCGTCGCGTCTGAGCCGCCGTGACGAGGTTGCGCGAGAAGAGAATGTAACCGGCGGGCTGAAGCCTGCGGC
>VHCM01000171.1 GCA_016871685.1 Verrucomicrobiota bacterium | reverse complement strand
CAACTGCAGGTCGCTCCATGCCTGCTCTTTGTCGCCGACGTTGAAGATCGCGGCCTCGACGGGTTCTGATTCACGCGGCGCCCGCCAATGCGTTTCGCGTGGCTTCTTGGCGGTGCCGAAGGTTTTATAATCGAGGATGCGCAGCAGGCCCTCGGCCTCGTTCACCTCGATCCGGTCGATGGTGCCGGTGAGGGTGAGCGGACCGATCGCCATCGGTTGCGGATCATTGAGGGACAGCCGCTTTTCGGTGGCGATGATGCTCCACCCCTTGGTCCGCTCCTCGGCCTGGAGCACCGCCATCGCATGCAGCCGCGCCCGCATCGACTCCATCTGCACCCGCGCCACCGGCGGGATCTGCGTGCCGTATCCGCGCAGCATCACGCGTTCGAGCGCGTCGTCCAGGAATTCACCAATGTCCTTCGGATCGTCTGCATCCTTCATTGCGGCGTCTCGCCCAAACCAGTCGAGCACTTGGTGGATGTGGCTGCCGAAGTCGCCCGCGTTGATCTCACGCGCCTCGGGATCGAAATCGGTGAGTCGCAGCCGGTGCTTGAGGAAGAACCGGACCGGACACTCGAGATAGGATTTGAACGACGTGACGCTGATCGATTCCGCTTCGTCATCGGCCGACGCGGGCAATCGCAGCGCCCATCGTTTGCCGGAGCGGACTGCCGTGCGTTTGGCTGGCAGCGACGGTCGCAGCAAGCGCGATGCGCGGGCGGGCAGGGATTCGTCATCGCAACCGAAGAGCAGTCGCGACGGCCGGTTCGGCTCGCCTTGGGTGCGGAACCGGCTGGTGCCGAGAAGCACGCGGGCCCGCGAGGTGGTGAGGCAGGAAAGCAGGTAGGCCTCGCGTGCGAAGCGAGCGTCTTGAGATGGAATGCCCAATGTTTTTCTCGCGGCATCCGGCAAAAACGCATCCTCGTGCGCGCCCGCCGGCAACGCGCCTTCGCGACAACCCGCGATGATCCGCAACGCCGCCGCGCTCCACGGCGCTTCGAGCCAGCCCTGCACTTCCACCGCGTCATCCGGCGCGGCGTGAAACACCCGCGCACGGCGGATCCCGGCGCGCAACGCGGCCTGCGCAAGCTCACCGTCGAGCGATGTCAACAAGGGCGATCCGGCGAACGCATCGAGGATGTCCGCCATCACCGCAAGCTCGCGCGCCTGCCACGACCCGCTCTGCGGATCAGGCGACGCCGCATGCACGTCGATGAGAAATTCGCGCGGTCCCGCATCGTGTGCCGCAAGCAAGCGCATCATCGTATCGATCAGCACTTGCATGCGCTGCCGCGTGTCGCGGTCGCGCGAACCCGGCTGCGGCGCGTGAGCGAGCCATTCCGCCGCCGCATCCACCGTTTCACAGAGCCGTTCGGCGATCAACCGGTCACACGCGCCGAGCCACGCATCGGCATCACCCGTGGCATCCGCATGACTCATCACCCAGGCGGCGAACGTCGGCCGCTGCAGCAGCGATCGCAGGACGCGCAGCCGACGCGACTGGCGCAGCTCGCTCCAGCCCTGCAAGATTGCGGCAGCCTCGCTTTGCGCAAGCGGTCGCCCATCCGGCACGTACCCCGTCGCACCGCGCCGACCGAGTTCGGCCGACAGTGCCACGGTGGATTCCGGGGCCGCGGAGAAACACTCGAAGCCAAGCCCTTCGCGGCAGGCGCGGTCGATCAACACCCCTGCTTCGGAGGCCGGATCGTTTTCCACCACCAACCACGCGTCGTCGATCGTCGGCAAATGTCCGCTCCACCAAGCGACATCCGGCGTCCCCCATTCGTCGAGATGGGCGTGCTGGCCAGCCGGGCTCCAGACGAGCACCTCGACATCGACACCCGCCCGCATCAGCGCCTCGAGATGGCGGCGCACGAGCGGCGGCAGGTCGGGAACGCAAGCAACCACCACCCGGCGCAGTCCTTCGGGCAGCACGGGATCCATTGCTTGCCGCAACCGCGCGTCGTTGGGATCGACGATGCCGCATTGGGCAAGCACGTCGGTGTAGCGCGCGTAAAGCTTGGCAAGCTCCTCCCAGCGCTGCGTGTCTTCATGCAAACGCATCGCGGTTTCCGGCGATCCCGGATCGCATCCGGCCAACGCCAGTTGATCACACACGCCGCACAACTGCGCCGCCACACCGAAGCGATCGGCCGCCACCCGCAAATCGACC
>VHCM01000170.1 GCA_016871685.1 Verrucomicrobiota bacterium | reverse complement strand
CTGGGAGGTCATCGAAGCGGCCAAGACCAAACCCTTCGGCTACATGCCCTTCTACCCCGGCCCGGGTCTCGGCGGACACTGCATCCCGATCGACCCGTTCTACCTCACGTGGAAAGCACGCGAGTACGGCATGCACACCCGCTTCATCGAACTCGCCGGCGAAATCAACACCGCGATGCCCGACCACGTCGTGCGCGTTTGCACCGAGGCCCTCAACCGCGAGGGCAAGGCCGTCAAGGGCGCGCGCATCCTCATCCTCGGCCTCGCCTACAAGGCCAACGTCGATGACGACCGCGAATCGCCCACCTACAAGCTCATCGAGAAACTCGAAGCCCTCGGTGCCACCGTCGCCTACCACGACCCCCACATCCCGGTGATCCCGAAAACCCGCGAACACGCACAATACGCGGGACGCAAATCCGTCGACGCCATCACCGCCGACCACGATCTTCTCCTGCTAGCCACCGCGCACGAAGCCTACCGCAAGCACGACTTTTCCGCGTTCAAGACATCGCTGGTGGACACAAGGAACGCGGTCGCCCCGCAACACCGGCCGGAGAGGTATCTGAGGGCTTGAGGAGGGGTGGCGGCCCGCATGTCGGACCATCGGAAGCAACAGCAGATGAGCAAACATCAAACCATCTTCAACGACCGGGAATCGCGCAAGCTGATCGGCCGGGTTCTTCGCGAGAATTTCCATCTCTACTACGGAAGGTATCTGCTGGCCTTCCTGCTGATGGGATTCACGGCACTCGCCACGGCACTCTCGGTCTTCATGATGAAAAACATCACAGCGGTGGTGTTCGGATCGAAGGAGAAAGCCGCGGAGACCTCATTCATCGGCAAGGACTCCGCTGCAGCGGAATGGCTGGGATCCATCACACACTGGTTCACCCAACTCTTCCATATGGACCATCCGGGAATGCTGCAAATCGCATCGGTGTCCATCGGCATCATCCTGATCTTTCTCGTCAAGGGTTTGTCCGAATACGGTTCCAAGGTGATTCTCAGCCGAATCGGAAACAACATCGTGGCGCGGCAGCAACAACGCGTTGGCCACCACATACTGGGCCAATCACTCGCGTTCTTCGTGCATTTTCCATCCAACGAACTTCTCACCCGGGTTTCACAGGCCACAGCAGCCGCCCGGAATGTCATGCAGTTGCTCATGACCCGGGTGCAGGACGTGTTCACGGCCGTCGCGCTGGTCGCGGCCATGTTCAAGCTGGACTGGAAACTGTCCTCGATCGCCTTGTTCATCCTCGGCCCGGTCGTCCTCATCCTCGGCTACATCATCCGCAGGGTGCGTCGCATCGTGCGCAGCCAGTACCACAATCTCGCACAGGTCATCTCCGCGTTTCAGGAAACCATCATTGGAAACAAATTGGTCAAATCCTACAACTTGGAACAAACGATGCGGGAACGCTTCGATCAAGCAATCGCGAATGTCGAAAAGCTATCAAACAGAATTGCCTCTCTATCCGCGAGGACCAGCCCCTCAATGGAACTGATCGGCGGTCTTGCCGTTGCGATGATCGTCTTCTACGGCGGCTATCGCAACCTCGTGCTCGGCGAAAGTGCTCATGCGCTCATTGCCTTCCTCACCGCTCTGCTGCTGGCCTACGAACCGGTCAAACGGATCGCCAAAATGAACGTCCAGCTCCACACCGCACTCGTCGGCGTGGACATGCTCTACCGCGTGCTCGATGCCGATCACTCGATCTCCGACGCCCCAGACGCGAAGCCTTTGCAGCCCGCCCGCGGCGACATCACACTGCAAAACGTCACCTTCGGCTACCTGCCCGGCCAGCCGGTCATCCACAACGTCTCGCTCACCTGCCGCGGCGGCGAGGTCACCGCACTCGTTGGTCCGTCCGGCAGCGGGAAATCCACCATTCTCAACCTGATCGAACGCTTCTATCAACCGGACGCCGGACTCATCGAGATCGATGGACAAAACATCGCGGCGCTGCAAACCGCATCGCTGCGATCGCATATCTCGCTCGTCAGCCAGGACACGTTCCTCTTCGCCGACACCCTGCGCAACAACATCCGGCTCGCCAAACCGGATGCCAACGACGCGGAGATCGAAGCCGCGGCCAAGGCGGCCTTCGCCCACGACTTCATCCTGGAGCAGCCGCAGGGCTACGAAACACTGCTGGGCGAGAACGGCGGCAACCTTTCCGGC
>VHCM01000169.1 GCA_016871685.1 Verrucomicrobiota bacterium | reverse complement strand
CTTGCTGAGCACTCCGCTGCTCTGTTGTTTGACGAGCAGTGTGGCGGTGGCCTGATAAAGTTTCGGTGCCTTGGCCAGATAGTACCAGGCGGCAGCCCATCCGAGCACGACCATCAGCGCGATCCAATGCCAACGTCCGAGCAGTTCGCTCAAGAGCAAGCCACCACGGCCACCGCGGCCATCCGGGATCTCGTCGTTCCAGTCTTCAGCGTGTGGATTCATCTGGTTTCCAAGGATCTGCCGCCATCATCCGGCCGGAACGCGCATCGAGCATCCGGTTCCGTTGGGAATTGGTCAACCATCGCCTGCATCCGCTCAGAACAATCGCTCGGGCACGGTGACGATGTCATCGGGCTCGAGCAGGAAGGGTTGTGCGCCGCGCGACGACATTTCCCGCACGTCGAAGACCATCACCTTGCCGCGCCGGTTGACACTGACCTTGCGCGGATTGGCGAGTTCGGTGAAGCCGCCGGCGCGCGCGATCGCGCCGAGGAGGTCGAGCCTGCCGTTGATGGGAAAAGGGACCGGCCCGCGGTTGCGCACCTCGCCGACGAAGATCACGGTCTGGTTGAGGTAGGCGCTTTCCGCGACGATGACGCGGTCGCCGGATCCGAGCTGCACTTTGCTGCCTTTCTCGATGCCGGCGAGCGAGTATTCGGTGGTCGCGCCGTCGGCACGCACCAGCGAGATGCGCGATGGATCGGCGCGTTCGGTGAGTCCGCCCGCCGTGGCGATGGCCGCGGCGATGTCGAAGCGGCCGGAGGACGGCATCGGGATCTGTCCCGGGCTGCGGACCGCGCCGAGCACGGCGACGAACTGCTGCGCGTATTCATCGATGGTGAGCGTCACCTTTGGATCGACCAGATAATCCGCCGCGTAGAGATCGCGGATCGTCGTGGTGGCCGCGCGGATGCTCATGCCCGCGATTTTCACCGGACCGATCAGCGGAAAGACCGCCTCGCCGGTCTGCAGGATGCGCGTGCGGGCCGACAAGTCGTCCTCCTCGAAGACCGACAGCCGCACCACGTCGCTGGACTTGAGCACGTAGGTGTCGTCGCCTGCGGGAGGCGCGGTCTCGGGTGTGGTCTGCGCGACGGCCGCGCCGACCAGGATGGCCAAGCACAGGATGGAATGGAGCGGTTGTTTCATTGGAAGGCGGACATCCTGTCAGAATCGGCACAGGATGGAAGCACCCACTTGCGTGCTGTCCCAACGGTTGTCGGCGCCATTGCTGCGGCTGTCCTGATGGCGGATGAACAGCAGACCGCCGACCTTGTCGGAGAGGATGGGAAAAGCCAAGTCGAGCTGGAGCGTGGTGAAGTCCTGTGCCGGTTTCGCTCCCGCGGTGCCGTTCTCCGAAGTGTAGTCGTTTGTTTCGTATCCGGCGGTGAACCCGAGGCTCATGCGGCGGACCTGTCGTCTCGCGCCGATGTTCAGCGCGGTGACCTCGCGGAATCCCGAGCCGGCCGGGCCGTCCGGCTCGACGTCGCGCAGCACGCTCAGGTTGAAACTCCACAGGCGGCTCAGCCGGTAGTCGGCGGCGATCCGCGTGAAGAGAAACGAGTCGCTGCGTCCATTCGAGTATCCGACGAAGTCCATGCCCACTTCACTGGTGATGCCGATTTTGCGCGAAAGTTGGTATTGCGCGGTGAGCGCCGGGCCGATGGTGTCGCGGCGTCTGCCGGACTGGTTGATGCTGCGTTTGACCGACAATCCCGGACCGAATTCCAGCAGTGGTGAGTACCGCCACAGTCCCGAGAGCAGCAGCGAATGGTTCTCGTTGCTGCCGCGTCCGCCGTCGCGATCGTTCCATGCCGACTGCCAGCGCGTCTGCAGCGAGGTTTTCGGACTCAGCTCGTATGCCAGAGTGATGCGTGCGCGGTCGGTGGTCTCGGCGAACGACTCGCCGAAGTAGCGGTTGATGCCGTCGTTGTACTCGCGCTCGAAGCGCGTGCGCAGGTCCCAGCGTCCCGCCTCCAGATCGAGTTGTCCCTTCATCCGGTAGCGGTCGGCGTTGTAACGCGTGTTCTCGAAATTCTCGTCGTGCGTTCCTCCGGCGACGATCGTTGCCTTCCAAGCCGAAGCCTCGCGCGTCCATTCCAGTTCGGGTGCGAATGACCCGACCATGCCGGGCTCCGCTGGAAATGCCGGTGTGTCCGGGCTTTGCCCCGGGTTGCTGTCGTGGTACAG
>VHCM01000168.1 GCA_016871685.1 Verrucomicrobiota bacterium | reverse complement strand
TTCCTCTTCCCTGATCACCAATAACCAATCACCCATATCTCCTCCCCCTCTTCAACTTGAAACTGAACACTGAGCGCTTGAAATCTCTGCGCTGATTTGACTAATGGAAAAATCCGCCAAGCACCAAGCGCCCAGATCGCATCATCTCTTACCAATCAGTGTTCTCTGTGTAATCAGTGGTTTCATCGCGCGTTCAGCATCCATGGCCCGATTCTCATCACTAGGTGGATCGGTCAACCTGCCTCAGCGGATGCGCCGCAGCACGTCCTCCGGTGTCGCGCCCGACTCGCGCAGAGCCCGTAGCGACAGTGCGTCGTGACGTTTCGCCAACCGGTTGCCGTGGTCGTCGCAAACCAACCGATGATGCAGCCAGACCGGCGGCTCGCATCCGAGCAGGGCCTGCAACAGCCGATGAATGTGCGTGGCACCGAGCAGGTCCTCGCCGCGCGTGACGTGGGTGATGCTTTGGAACGCGTCGTCGACCACCACCGCGAGGTGATAGGCGACACCAACGTCCTTGCGCGCGAGCACGACGTCGCCTGAGCGCAGCGGATCGACCTCGATCGTGCCGAAGCGCAGGTCGGTGAATTGCAGCGGACCGGTGATCGCCGCTGCCGCGCGGACGTCGAGCCGCCACGCGTGGGCGACACCCGAGGCGATCTTGTCGGCGCGCTCGGCGGTCGGCAGCCTCCTGCATGTGCCGGGGTAGGGCGGACCTTCATCGCCGTGCGGCGCGGCAGGCATGCGTTCGGTTTCCCTGCGGATCTCACCGCGGGTGCAGAAGCACGGATAGAGCACGCCCAGCGTGTGCAGCGCATCGAGCGCCGCCTGATAAGCCGCGCCGCGCATCGACTGACGCAGCGGCTCGCCATGCCACTGCAGGCCGAGCCAGCGCAGGTCTTCCTCGATGCCGATAAACCACTCCGGACGGACGCGGCTGGCATCGATGTCTTCGAAGCGGAGGAGGAAGGCACCGCCGGGCACGGATGCCGCAAGGTCACGCGCGACCACCGCTGCCAAGGCGTGTCCCAGATGCAACCGGCCCGTCGGGCTCGGCGCGAACCGCGTGCGGATGCTCACGGGAAGGTTGTCGCAGCACGGGCGGCCCGATGGAAGCCGGATCGAAAATCAGGGTGTTTTGAGCGCACTCCACGCATGAACATGAAGCGCTTGAAGTTGCTACATGACAACCCCTCCCAAGCAACCTGCCCGGCTGATTTGCGTCCGGGTGACGGGAATTGCGATGAATGTCGTCGGTGCTGCAGGGATACAGGGATTGCCATCCAGCCCCCGTCGGCCTTATCGATGAACCGTCGCCGGACACGGCACACCATCTGCCGATCGCATGAACCCGTTCCGCGAAGACCTTGTCACCCGCTCCAGTGCGGAGCCTTGCACGCTGGTGATCTTCGGCGCCACCGGTGATCTCACCCACCGCAAGCTCATCCCGGCGCTTTATCACCTTGCGGCCGATGGTGACCTGCCCGTCGGCGTGCGCATCATCGGCTTTGCCCGTCGCGCGAAAAGCGACGATCAATTCCGCGAGGGGCTTGCGGAAGTGAACCGCGCGGTCTCGCGCACGCCTCATGACGAGCGCCTATGGGACGGCTTCATCCGGTCGGTGACTTACCATTGTTCGGAATTCACCGACGCCGACGGCTACGCGCGGCTCGCCCGGAGCATCGAGGCGATCGAGGCCGCGCGCGGCGGCAAGGGCAACCGGTTGTTCTACATCGCATCGGCGCCGGAGTTCTTCGACGAGATCCTCAACCAACTCAGGAAGACCGGGCTCAACCGCGCCGCCGAGGGCTGCTGGTCGCGCGTGATCGTCGAAAAACCCTTCGGCACCGATTTCGCCACCGCGCGGCACCTCAATCGCGTGGTCAATGCCACGTTCCGCGAGCGCGACACCTACCGCATCGACCATTACCTCGGCAAGGAAACCGCGCAGAACCTGATGGTGCTGCGCTTCGCCAACGCGATCTTCGAGCCACTCTGGAACAGCCGCCACATCAGCCATGTCCAGATCACCTGCGCCGAAACCCTCGGCATGGAGGGCGGACGCGGAGCCTATTATGACAGTGCCGGCGCGCTGCGCGACATGGTGCAGAACCACCTGCTGCAATTGCTCAGCCTGGTGGCGATGGAGCCGCCCACCGACCTCGGTGCCGACGGCATCCGCGACGAGAAAGTGAAGGTGATCCGGTCGCTGAGGCGTTGGGACACACCGGAGAAAGTCGCCGCCAATGTCGTGCGAGCGCAGTACACCGCCGGACACGTCGACGGCCGTC
>VHCM01000167.1 GCA_016871685.1 Verrucomicrobiota bacterium | reverse complement strand
GTGCGCCATTCACCGAATCCCGACGCGCCTGCGGCAAACGCTCGGGCGATCCACGCAACCCGTATGCCTACGTGCCGACGCGCGCGGATGTGGTCGGCCTCGCGGATTGGTTTGAAAAACTACGGGCATCCGCCAGACCGGGCACGATGGATGCCGCAGCCGTCATCGGCAGCGGTTACTGGCCGCTTCCTTGGTATCTGCGGTCGTTCGCAACCACCGGTTATTTTACTAAAGCGGATGCAGGATGGGAGGGATTTCCCGTGGTGATCGCGATGCCCGACGCGATGGAAACCGTCTCTGCGAAACTGGCGGCGACCCATGTATCCTTGCCACGCGGTCTGCGCGACGGCGTGCCGATCATGGTCTTCATCGAAAACGAACTCTGGCGGCAATGGACGGAAAACCACTGACTTCGAAATCCGACAGCCTGCCGGAGTCGCTGGTGTTCACCCACGAGGCGATGAACACGACGTTCACACTGCGCTTGCCGATGTCCGGCGAGCACGAGGCATCGGGCATCGCACACGAATGCTTCGAACTCATCGATCACCTCGAACAAGGGCTCAGCCGCTTCATCGACGGCAGTGACATTTCGCGCGTCAATGCACTGAAGAAAGGAGAAACCCTCCACGTCCGTGAGACCACCCACCGCTGCCTGCTGCTCGCCATCGAGGCGAGCACCGCAACCTCGGGATTGTTTGATGTCACCCACGGCGCACGTTTCGAACACCTCAAGCGGCCGACCGGCGGACAGCCTCCGGAAATCCATGGCTCGCTCGTCGTCCACCCGGACCTGGCAGCCGTGACCTGCATCGAGCCCGGGCGCATCATCGACCTTGGCGGCATCGGCAAGGGCTTCGCGCTGGATGAAACCGCTCGCTTGCTCGCCGATTGGGATGTTCGCGAGGCGTTCATCGCCGCCGGTGCCAGCTCGATGCTCGCACTCGGCAACGCCCGATGGCCGGTGGATCTCGCTGGCGATCATACGAACCTCCGGATCACGCTCGACAAGGCTTCGCTCAGTGCCTCGGGAAGCGGGATCCAAGGATCCCACATTGTGCATCCCGGCGGCAGCGGAGCCATGCCGGTGCATCCAGCTCGTCGCGTCTGGGTGGTTGCCGCAAACGCGACGCTGGCGGAAGTCTGGTCCACCACACTCATGCTCGTCGAGCCATCCGGCATACGGCGGTTGTTGTCGAACACGCTCGGCATTCACAAGGTATTTGCGGAGGATGCCAATGGACCCATCCGCCTGCACCTCGACTCAGGATTCGGAATTCCGGATTGAAGCGGCGGCTTGATCACGCTGGGCAATTCGACCGTGCCGCGGGTTGACAACGCCGGGGGGGCTTGCACACCCTCGCCACCCTGCCATCGGGCATCGCCCGCATGGATCCTTCTCGCCAACGACCCAACGCCGCCCGCGGCCTCATCCACGTGTTCTCCAACGAAGACTATCTTGCCGAACTGCTCACCGAAGCCGGCCTCGTCTCACCCGATGAAATCGACAAGGCCAGAAGCTCGGTCAAAGGCACCGACTCCATCGTCGAACACCTGATTTCCCATACCCGCCTCACCGAGGAAGATGTGGCGCGCACACTCGCCGCCAACGCAAGCATCGCTTTCGTCCGCCTCAGTGAACAGAACTTCGAACCAGGGATCACCGAAACCATCACGGAGGAGACGGCCCGGCGTTACCGCGTCGTTCCGGTCATCGACGACGGACTCTCGCTCACCGTCGCCATCGCCGATCCGCTCGATTTCGAAGCCCTCGACTCGCTGCCCCACATTGTCGGGCGGGAACTCACCCTCGTCTGCGCGACCCGACGCGAGATCGACGAACACCTGCGCCAGTTCTACGGCGCAGGCACCGACACGGGCTCCGCGGACGCCTTCAGCGTCACCACCGGCGATGCCGAAGCGGGCGACAAAGGCGACGACGCACCGATCATCCGCCTCGTGGTTCAGATGCTCTCCGAGGCCTTCCGCCTGCGGGCCTCCGACATCCACATCGAACCACTCGAAACCACCGTCCGCGTCCGCTACCGCATGGACGGCAGGCTCGTCCACGTCGACAGCCACCCGAAAAAACTCCTTCCCGCCATCATTGCGCGTCTCAAGGTCATGAGCGGCACGATGTCGATCGCCGAAAAACGGCTGCCGCAGGACGGACGCATCCAGCTCAAGATGGGCGACAAGGAGGTCGATCTGCGCGTCTCGTCAGTCCCCTCGAATCACGGCGAGTCGATCGTCATGCGGATTCTCGACAAGAGCGCCTTGGTGCTCGGTCTGCCGGAACTCGGTTTCTTCTCCGACGACCAGGCAACCTTCGAGCAGATGCTCGGCCTGCCCGACGGCA
>VHCM01000166.1 GCA_016871685.1 Verrucomicrobiota bacterium | reverse complement strand
CAGCGCGTGCCGCAGGGTGAGCAGGAACCCCTTGACGATGGCGCCGAGGTAGATCTTCTCGCCAAAGCGGAGTCTGGGTCTGCGCAGCGTGACAATGCGGGCGTGGCTCATGGCTGTTGCGGGGGGCGATTGCGGTTCAGGCCCGCGTTGGTGTCGCTGGGGTTTCGGAGACTTTGGCGACCCAGACGACCGCGGCACCGACCGCGGCGAGCACGATCGCCCCGATGGTGGTGGCGGTTGCGGTGAGGTCGGGCGCGGCGAGGACGAGCGCGGCGAGGAAGACGTTGATAAGCGCCGCCTCGAAGAAGACGACCCAGCCGAGCTTCATGAGCTGGTCGTAGCGGAAGCGCGGCACCGTCCAGCGCACGAGGATGAAGAACAGGATGAAGGCGAGCAGCTTGGCGAGGAAGACGCCGAAGTGGATGAGTCCGCCGTAGTGGAAGCCGCCGAAGTGGAGTTCCGCGATGCGCGCGTCGAGGCCGAAGCCCAGCGACCAGCCGCCAAGGAAGAGGGTGACGATCAGCGCGGAGCCGATGACCATGGCCGCGTATTCGCCCATGAAGAACAGGGCGAACTTCATCGAGGAGTACTCGGTGTGGTATCCGCCGACGAGTTCGGTTTCACACTCCGGCAGGTCGAAGGGCATGCGGTTGGTTTCCGCAAAGATCGAGATCGTGAAAATGAGGAAGGCGATGAAGGCGGGGATCCAGAAAAGCGCGGTCTGCGCGCCGGGCAGCGAGAGGGATCCGCCGCTCCAGAAGGGCAGCAGCAGCCAGCCGTGTTCGGCCTGGTGGCGGACGATGGCACCGAGGTTGAGCTCGCCGTAGTACATCAGCACCGGGATGATCGAAAGGCCCAGCGAGATCTCATAGGAGATCATCTGCGCGGTGGAGCGCACACCGCCGATGAACGGGAACTTCGAGTTGGAAGACCATCCAGCGAGCGTGATGCCGTAGACGGAGAGCGACGCGATGGCGAAAACGAACAGCGGTCCGGCGTCGATGTCGGCGATCACCAGCGACACCTGTCGGCCGAACACCGTGATGTCCGATCCGAACGGAATCACGCAGACGGTGATGAGCGCGGGAACCAGCGTGAGCGCCGGCGCGAGCCAGAAGAATCCCTTGCGCACATACGACGGCGTGAAGTCCTCCTTGAGAAACAGCTTGAGGCCGTCGGCGATCGGCTGGACAAGGCCGAGGAGGCGGACGTCGTGTTTGAATCCGAGCAGCGTGAGCGGCAGGCCGACCCGGTTCGGGCCGACGCGGTCCTGGATCACGGCCGAGAAGCGTCGTTCGAAATAGACTGAGAGCGGCACGAAGGGCAGCAGCACCAAAAACGTGAAGACCACGATTTTGGCCAGGGTGATTCCGATGGGCAGGAGTTCGGGCATGTGGAATGCGGGTGGCGGCGGATCATCCGACGATCGCGCCGGTGGCGATGCGTTTCCTCTCGTCCTCGAGCAACGGGATGCGGTATCCGGTTTCGGTCACTTGGATGCCGAGATCGCCGATTTTCGAGAGCGTGATGCCGCTGAACTCCGGCACGGCAGCGGCGAGCGCCTTGAAGACGTCCTCGATCCGGTGCGTCTCGTTGGCCGCGCCGGTGATGGCCAGCACCAAGTCGCGCAGCAGTTCCCAGTCGTCGCGCGCGTGGCCCGGCGGCTCGATCGCGCGGTTGAGGCGTTGCAGCCTGCCGGCGAGGTTGACCATCGATCCGCGCTTCTCCGCGAATGCCGCGGCCGGAAGCACGACGTGGGCGGCTGAGGCGGTGGGATTGGCGAGGATGTGGCTGTGCAGCAGGAAATCGAGCGACGCAAGATCGGCCGCAGTGAATCCGGCGTCGGTGATGATGTCTTCGCCGAAGACGAGCAGCGCGCGGATGTGGCCGCCACGCACGCCGTCGCGGATTGCGTCGAGCGCGGCGGATGGATCGTCCATGCCCAGCACGAGCCGGGCACCGGTGGTGTTCGGGTTGCGGTCGGCCGCGATGAGAAGTCCGGCGGGCTCGCCGATGCGCGGGACCAGCGCGATGTGCGGGACACCGGCCTCCGCGGCGAGTGTGCGCACGAGCAGGAGTTCCTCGTTGGTCATGCGGCCCGAGGCGATGATCGCGGTTTCGTGCGGCGCGTGGGCGCGGATCGCATCGGCGGCGGATCGCAGTGCCTCGCTCCAGGATGCGGGCGAGTGGGTTTGCGATTCGGGCCCGCGCAGCAGCGGCTCGGTGAGCCGCGACGGGCTGTCGATGAAATGGAAATGCAGCCGGTGCGAGTCGGGCATCCAGCACGAGTTGACCGCATCATTGCGCCTCGGCGTGATGCGGTGGATCGTGTTGCCGCGGGTCCAGACGGTGATGTTGGTGCCG
>VHCM01000165.1 GCA_016871685.1 Verrucomicrobiota bacterium | reverse complement strand
GTTCGATGGCAAAAAACTCGTCTCGATCCGCCACGCGGGTGTCGAACTGGAGGATCGGCCGCAGGACGGCGAGGCGCTCGCCGCGGATCGCACCGAAGCATTGTGCGCGTTCCTCAAAGACGAGTTAGGCGACCGCGTTGTTTCCGTGAACCAGGGCAGACGGCTGGTGGACAGCCCGGTGATCGCGCTGGTGCCCGCCGACGCGATGAGCCCGCAATTGCGCCAGATGATGAAGGCGATGGACGAAAACTACCGCGACGAGGTGAAGGTGGAACTCGAAATCAACCCGCGACACGCGTTGGTGAAGCGGCTCGCCGACGTGCGCGATGCCGATCCCGAACTGGCGGGTCTCGTCGCGCGCCAGTTGCTCGACAACGCGCTGATCGCCGCAGGCCTGCTCGACGACGCACGCGACACCGTGGGCCGCATGAACCGCCTCATGGAACGCGCGATGGCGACCGCGGGATGATGCCGGACGATGGCCGGAATTCTTTTGTCCGATCACGACAGGATCCCGTCCCTCAACCAGGCGAGTCGATTTGCATTCCCCGGCACATCCAGGGCGGTGCCCTGCACACCGAATGGCGTTGCAGAAAAGAACGGGCAAGCTGCCGTGCCCCCTTTGTTTGAAAAGTGGGCGAGACACCCACGCTCCTTGAGATGAACCGCCGAGTGCTTCCTTCACTCCCAAGAAAAAAGCCGCAGCCACGCGTGTTGCTACTCTTCAGCGCTTCAAACCTGAAACCTGAAACTTGAAACTCATCCTTTCATCTTCGCAAGGATCTCGTCGGTCAGCGCTTGCACGAGTTTTTCGGCTTCGGGATCAAGTCCGCCCGTTGCGGCAGCTGGCGCATCCGGCACATGGCACACCGCACCGGGACGAAATTCGGCGTTGTCGCAGAGCTGGCACTCCGTCCAATTCGCACGCTTGTCTTCCATGCCCAACGACTTGCGCAGCTCGATGAGTTCCCTCGCCTGTCCGCCGGTGATTGTCTTGAGGCTGCCGCCCTTGAGCTGCGAGGCCACCCACACCGTTTTGCAGTAGGCCTCGACGTTTTCCATTTTCCAGTAGGCATCCTCGATGTCCTTGCCCCAGGTGATCACGCCGTGATTGACCATCAACACGGCCATGTGATCGACCGCCGCTTCGCCCACGACCTCGGCATTCGCCGGAGTGCCGGGCGTGCGGTACTCGGCCATACCGATCTGGCCAAGGAAGACTTCGGCCTCGGGAATCATGCAGGTCGGCGGCTGCACACCCGCCACGGCAAACGCAGTGCCGTGCGGCGGATGCGCGTGACAGCACGCCTTCGCCTTGGGCTGGCGCTTCATGATCGCCAGGTGCGTCATGCATTCGGAAGTGCGCTTGAACTTCCCAGCCAGTTGACGACCCTCCATGTCGACCAAGCAGATGTGCTCGGGCGTCATGAACCCCTTCGAAACCAAGGTGGGCGTGCAGAGCACCAGATCATCGCCCACGCGCACCGTGAGATTGCCGCCATTGCCGTCGGTGTACTCGCGCGCCCACATGCGCTGACCGATGTCGACCATGCGCTGCTTGATCGCGACGATTGCCGGGGATTGGAAAAACGCGGCGATTTCCGACGGCGTGCGCGGATCGGCACCGGGTTTCCAATGATACTCGAAATCCGGGAGCACCGGCGCATCGGGCTGCGCGGCAGGCTTGCCCGCGACTGCTCCCGCGCGCACACGGCCGAGTCCGTCGCGCAACAAGTCTTTTGCCGATGGCGTGAGCACCGCGCCGGCGGGAAGATCGGCGGCCGAGCCACCCGACTTCAGCAAGGCCTCGATGTCGGCAGCGGTAAATACGGATTTGGCGGTGGGACGTGGCATGATGGGATGCATTCGAAACAGAAGATCGCCGGTCACACGGGCGGCCGGTAGTGAAGCGAATCGAAGATCGCGACGGTGATCGCGTCGATCGGGATGTCGTGATCAAACGGGGCGGTGGCCTCGCCGCCCTCGACCACGCCGACCATGTCGCCATCGCCCGCACCGAGCGAGTCGTAGGCAATCAACGACGGCTGCGGCGAGAGCGCCGGCCGCCGCACACACGCGCTGTCGAGATCGGCCGCCTCCACCGGGCTGCACAGCAACCAACGCGCGCCCCTGAACGACGGGTCGTGCAGACTCGTCGTGACGCGGCCGATGACTTGGACGATGCGCATGGCGGGGTGCAGTTCGGAAGGCGGACTCAGTCGATGATGCCCTGGATGAAGTTACGGATCGGCGACTTCGGGTCGTCGACGAGATGGCGCGCGCCGAGACCGTCGGTGGAGACGAACACCTTCACATGCAAGCCCGCGCCAAAGCGGTCGATGGCGACAATCGGAGTACCTGCAGGACGTCCGTCGGCATCGAGCGGCTGGCACAGCAGCAGGCGGTTGCCCTTCAACGACGCATGGCAGTGCGTGCTGATCGCGTGGCCGACGACTTG
>VHCM01000164.1 GCA_016871685.1 Verrucomicrobiota bacterium | reverse complement strand
AAGCTCCTCCCAGCGCTGCGTGTCTTCATGCAAACGCATCGCGGTTTCCGGCGATCCCGGATCGCATCCGGCCAACGCCAGTTGATCACACACGCCGCACAACTGCGCCGCCACACCGAAGCGATCCGCCGCCACCCGCAAATCGACCGCCATCGGCACAAGCGTCGCAAACCCGCCGCGCTGACGCGGATCGAGCACGGTGGCCCACGCCGCCTCGCGTTCGATGCGGTCGGCCAATCGCCGACCCGGTGGATCGAGTGATTCCATCGGCATGCGGAAAACCGGCGACAGCACGCCGACACGCGCCAACTCGCGACGGATCGCGCGCGCCGCGCCTGCGGTGGCGGCAATCACCTGGGTGTCGCCCAAGTCCAGTGGCCGACCCGTCCGCCCGCCGATCAAGGCGGCCGCCACCTGGGCGGCCAACGAGCGCTCCGGATCATCGAGCATTCGCCGATTCAACACACACCGAGGATAATGGGAGTCGTTCATCTCACAAGAGGATACAGAAGTTCGTTAAAATGGATTAGGTAGTCGGAAAGATAGTAAATTTTCGATTTGAACGCATGCACCCTGGCAAGAGTTCCTGTTTGATGAAAGGGGGCACGGGCAGCTTGCCCGTGATCATCTGGAAGCACGGGCGGGCCGCCCATGCCCCCCTTTGCCAACAGACGATTCATTTGCCGTTGGATTGGCTGTTCAGCGGGCTTGTCCTGCCGCATGCTGATGTAAGGGGGCACGGGCAGCTTGCGCGTGATCATCTGAAAGCACGGGCGGGCCGCCCATGCCCCCCTTTGCCAACAGACGATTCATTTGCCGTTGGATTGGCTGTTCAGCGGGCGTGTCTTGCCGCATGCTGATGAAAGGGAGCACGGGCAGCTTGCCGGTGACCATCCGGAAGCACGGGCGGGCCGCCCATGCCCCCCTTTGCCAACAGACGATTCATTAGCCGTTGGATTGGCTGTTCAGCGGGCTTGTCGTGCCGCATGCTCCGGGCCATGCGCAGCCACTCACGCCAGTTGCTCTCGGTCGAGGAAGCCTTCGGCAAAAACGGCTGGCATTGCGAGCGCGTCGAGGGTCGTGATGTGCTTCGTGCCGCGTTCGAGGCCCACCACACCAAGGTCGATCTCGTCGCCCAGGCCCATCCGCAAATCAACGCGCTGAGCATCGTCGGCGAAACCCCGGTGCCCCTCGACCCGGTCCGGGTGCCCGTCCTTCTCGAACTGCTCGCCCGCGCTAACAAGCAACTCACACTCGGCGGCTTCGAGTACGACCTCGACCGCTCGGTCGTCGTCTTCCGCATCACCAACCTGTTCGAACGCGAGCGCTTCGACCCCGACCTCATCTCGTCGATGGTGCACTGCGCGATTGCCGAGACCGACCGGATCACGCCCTGTGCCGCCGTGGTGCGCCGCACCCCCGCCGACCTGCTGCCCGACCTCGACTTGCAGCGCCTGCTCGAACGCGAGGATTTCCTCCCGCCCGTGCCCGGCGACCAAGAGGAAGAGGAATATTGAACCCAACGTCCGCGTGGTCGGGGCTTGCCGGGCGGAAGTGGGGCGGATTGGATGGCGGTCAGCGCCGGGGTGGCGGAATTGGCAGACGCGCCGGATTTAGGTTCCGGTGCCGCAAGGCGTGCAGGTTCGACCCCTGTCCCCGGCATCTCTCCATCCTTCAACGCCGGTGCGCCGGACGCAGCGAGCGCTTCGTCGGCTTGGCCGCCTTCGGCACCTCTTCGACCGCCGGAGCGGGTGGTGGCGGCTCGGTGAAGGCACGAGCGTCCGTGGAAATGGTGTAGCGGTTGTTTGTGTCCATCTGGGCATCGGCGAGCGTTTGCTCGTTGCGGACAATCGAGGGTTGGATGAACACGATGAGTTCGCTTTTGCTCTTGTCGTTGCTCTTGGTGCCGAAGAGCGGACCGATGCCGGGAATCCGATGGAGGATGGGGATTCCACTGCGGCTGTCTTTGGCGTTTTCTGTGATGAGTCCACCGAGAACAACGGTTTGTCTGTCGGGCACGGTGACGGTGGTGATCAACTCACGATTCAGGATGTCGGGAATCTCGTAAGATTGAGTGCCCGTACCGACGGTGCGATTATTGCCGATGTCGTCGCTGGTCAGATAAATCTGCAAGGTGATTTCATTGTTGGAGTTCACCAACGGAATCACTTCCAGTTTCAATGCGACATCCTCGTATTCATAATTAGTCGAAGGGTTGCTGCCAGTACCGTTGGAATACGAGTTGGTGGGCACGGCGATCCGGGTGCCGCTGATGATCGAGCCTTTCTGGTTGTTCGAAGTGAAAATCGAAGGGCGGGACAGGACTTTGAAGTTCGAATCATTCTGTTTGGCATTGAGGTAGACATTGAGGTTGTTGCCAATGAGTCCGTAGAGGCCGAGTCCAGGGCCTCCGGGGATCAAGCCGGGCGCGAAGATGGTTTCTGGTTTAGTAACATCTGGATTTACAAGTGGCAGGCCGATGATGTTGTTATCATCATCAACTC
>VHCM01000163.1 GCA_016871685.1 Verrucomicrobiota bacterium | reverse complement strand
CCAAGGTGCGCGCGCTACAAGGGCACACGCCCAACGGGTACACCGATATCGACGACCTGCTTGCGAAGGAGAAAGGACTCGACGCCGCGGTGATCGCGACCCCGGATTTCTGGCACTCGCCGCACACGGTGAAATGCCTCGACGCCGGGCTGCACGTTTACTGCGAGAAGATGATGGCCCACACGATCGAAGCCGCGCGCGAGATGGTGCGGGCGATGGAGCGCAGCGGGAAACTCTGCCAGATCGGCCACCAGCGGCGCAGCAACCCGCGTTACCGGTTCACCCGCGAGCGGCTCATCGACGGCGAGCGCATCTGCGGGCGGATCATCAATGCCAACGGCCAGTGGAACCGCTCGCTGCGCGCGTCGCAGGACATCGCCTTCAACAAAAAGCTGGCGATCGATCCCGCCGTTCTCAACCGCTACGGATTCAAGAACATGCACCAGTTCATGAACTGGCGCACCTACCGGGATCTTTCGGGCGGACCGATCTCCGACCTCGGCGCCCACCAGATCGACATCTTCAACTGGTTCTTCGGCATCGCGCCGAAGCGCGTCTACGCCTCGGGCGGCAATGATTATTTTAAGGACCGCGAGCACTTCGACAACGTGATGTGCATCTTCGATTACGACACGCCGCAGGGCGGCGCGCGCGCGTTCTACCAAGTGCTCACCACCACCAGCGCCGGCGGCGGATTTTGGGAAAGCTTCATGGGCACCGAGGGCACGATCAAGATCTCCGAGATCGCGTCGAACTCGGCGATCTACCGCGAGGATGGCGCACCGCCGTGGGACGCGCTGGTCGATCGCGGACTGCTGCGACGTCAGCCCGCGCCGCCAAAACCGCCGCCATCCGCGGATGCCGTTGCCTCATACGAATCGGCAGCGCCCGAGGTGTTCGAGTTGCCCGGCGGATTCAACAAGCCGGCGCACCAGCCGCATCTCGAGAATTTCTTCAGCGCCGTGCGCGGCGAGGCGACGCTGCACTGCGACGCGCGCCACGCATTTGAAAGCGAAGCGCCGATCTTCTGGGTCAATCCGTCCGCGCACTCGCGTGCCCCCATCGAACTCACCCCCGAACACCTCGCCGTATGAAAGCACAACGCCACACCACCCCGCTCCTCAGCGCCGTCATTCTCGCAAGCTTCCTCGTCGGCTGCGGCAAGCCGTCCGACTCGGACCAGTCCTCGACCGATGCCGCGTCAGCCGCCGCGCCGGCCGCCGAAACCGCCGCATCACCGCAAACCGGGATTCCGCTGGTCACGGATTATCCGCCCGAACTCATCGAGGGCACGCCCAAACCGATGAACGTGCCCAACCTGGTGCAACCACCGACCAAGGCACCGGAATTCCTGGTGCCCGAGGGCACCGCCCTGCTGTCCAAAGGCAAGCCCGTCACCAGCAGCGACAGCAATCCGATCATCGGCGACCTCGCCTACATCACCGATGGCGACAAGGAGGCCGGTGAAGGATACTTCGTCGAACTGCTCGACGGCCTGCAGTGGGTGCAAATCGATCTGGAACAATCGGCCAAGGTCTCCGCCATTCTCGTCTGGCATTTTCACTCGCAGCGCCGCGCCTACCACGATGTGGTGATCCAAGTCTCCGACGATCCGGAATTCCAGACCGGCGTCACCACGGTTTACAACAACGACTATGACGAGTCGGCCGGCCTCGGCCGCGGCAGCGACAAGCCCTACGTTGAATCACGCTTCGGCCTGCTCATCGACACCAAGGGTGCGACCGGACGCTACGTGCGACTGTACAGCCATGGCAGCACCTCGAACGAGATGAACCACTACATCGAGGTCGAGGTGTTCGGCTCGGCTTCCTGAGCGACCTCTCCGTCCGGTTCGACCGGCTGACCCGGCACCTCCCCACTCTCCGAAGCCGGGCCGGGTTGCTCCACGGCGGTTTCCCCGGTTGCGGGAACATCCGAATTGACCTCGTCCACGGCGGAGACCGGTTCATCGGTGACGATCGCAGGGGCGGATTCATCCGGTGACGCGGCAGAATCGATCGTCGCTTCCGGTCCGGCAGCAGCTGCCGGAACCGGATCGTCGCCGGTGATGCCGTCAGTGCTTTTCTTCCTGCGCTTTTTATTTCCTTGCGGCGACGAGGCGGCCACACCTGCCTGAGGTTGCAGAGCTATCTCGCGAACTTCCTGCACCACCAGCGTGTCGTCGGTGAACAGCAGGATGTGTCCCTGCTGCAAAAGCCAGAACAGGTCGGCAGCGAACTCGGCCGGGGGCGCGGTGCCGCCTTCAGGCAGCACGGCATTCCACAGGCCTTCGAGTTTCGCCGGGGCATTGGCGCGGATCCACCCGACCATGATGGCAGGCCGCTCGGCGAGCGTGGCGTCCTTGGGCAGCGGGTGCGGACGCGCCGGACCGGTGAAGAGTTTCCCCTGGCGCTTGAAAATCGGCAGATGTTCTTTTTCGAGTGCCTTGCAAATGGCCGGGATGAGCAACGACGGATGATTGCGCGCATGATTGCCAGCCATGCGC
>VHCM01000162.1 GCA_016871685.1 Verrucomicrobiota bacterium | reverse complement strand
GTTTTCAAAAACGATGGCGAACTCGTGGTCAACAACAACGGCGACCATCCTTCGCGCGAACTCACCGGCGTGGCGAACCTGCAAGGCGACGCCGTGCGGATCGCCATCGCATTTTATGAAAACGGCGGCGGCGAGGAATTGGTGGCACGGTTCAAAAAGGGCAGTGGGTATTCGTTTGGTCAGCTCGATCCGCTCGGCGGCACCTCGGGCGCCGTTCTGCCCGCCCAACCCGCGGCACCCGCGCAGGTGCCCGTGATCGCGGTTTCCGGCGCACCGTCGGCACTCTCGTCAGTGTACTCGGAAGGCGCTTCCGCATCCTCGTCATTCAGCGTGTCGGGCTCGTTGTTGAGCGAGGGCATCACGGTCAGCGCACCGCAGGGATTCGAGGTCTCGGCACAGGCGGACTCCGGATTCGCCGCATCGATTGTCGTGGGACAAGCCGGTGAGTTGGCCGAACGATCGATCCATGTGCGCCTCAAGGCAGGACTCGGCTCGGCGACGTATTCGGGCAGCATCGTCCTCACGAGTGCAGGTGCCTTGCAAAAGTCGGTCGCAGTCGCGGGCTCGGTGGCGCGCAAGCCGCTGACCTCGAACGCGATCGTTCTCACTCGCAATCCCGACAACAGCTTCACCGCCACGGCGTCCGGTGTCGGCCTCTTCAGCTACAGCTACGCCGGACGCGCCGGCACCAACTACGGCCCCAGCTTCCTCGCACCGACGGAGCCGGGCAGCTACACGGTCATCGCGACGATCGCCGATCCGAATTTCACCGGTTCATCGAGCGAGGATTTTTCCATCGGCAGCTCGCCCGCACTCGCCCCCTTCCGCGTGACCCGGCTCTCGTTGGATGGCAACATCTGCAGCATGACTTGGGAATCCCACGCCGCTGCGGTTTACACGATCGAGGCAAGCACTGATCCGGCCGACCCGGGTTCGTGGACGCCGGTTGCTGAGGGCATCGTGGCATCGGGCGGGCTTACGACGGATGCCAGCGTCGATTTGTCACAATCCGGCCATGCCGGTGCGCGGCAGTTGTTCATGCGCGTCAAGGCAAGCCCCGCGCCGTGAGGGATTGCCGGTGGTTGACTCCACCCGCCAGACGTGACTTGATCCGGTTTCCGGAACAATTCCCGCGTTCCGTGGCGTTTATCCTGAAAGGAGTCATCCATCCCATTCCATGAAACCCGCTTCGTCCATCCGTCATTGTCCGATGCTTTTGTCGCTCCTGGCGGCCGCGTTTGTTCCGTTTTTGCTGATTTCCTGCAAAAAACCGGCCGAGTCCCCAGCTCCCGCCGAAACGACCGAGGCACCCGCCGCCGAAGCCCCGAACGACGGTACCGCCACCCCGGACGAACCCACACCGGCCGTCCAGCCCGCCACACCCGAGCCCCCGAAGCCACCCAAGCCGGTGATCCGCAGGGAGCGCCCGCCCGGTCCGCCCGCACCGATGGTGTTGTTCGATTTTGAAAATCCCGAATTCCAAGGCGACTGGAGCGCCCAAGGCGACCTGCAAGCCGCGCTGGTCAATACCGCCAGCCTCAATGCTTCAGGCAACGAAGCAGTCTCGGGCAGAGCCGTTCAATTCACCGGCAAGGCGAATGCCTTGTTGTTCTGCAAGCCGGGCAAGGTCCCCGCCGACTGGGGATCATACGGACTGCTTCGCTTTCATGTCCATCGCCCGGCCGATCAAGCGGGTAAAACAGTGAAGCTGCGCGTGATGGTCATGGACGACGACGGCGTCGGCCAGATGTTCCGCGACCAAGAGATCGAATCCGCCGGAACCTGGCAGCAGGTGGACATCCCGCTGCGTCACTTCGGCCAAGGGGCCGGCCGCCTGATCCGCTGGGAACAGATCCGCCGCCTCGCCTTCGTGCCGATGGAGGACATGACGATCGCGATCGATTCGATCAGTCTCGAGCCCGGCCCCAAGGGTGAGACCGCCCGCTTGAGCGAGGAGGATCTGTCACAACTCGCCTTCGGCAAGCCAGCCGAGCAGACCCTGATTCACAACGACGGATTCCTCTTCATGACCGACGTTGCCGGAGTGGATTTTGATCCGCTCTACGCCGAGATGCTCGAGACCATCCGACTCGTGGAAAGCTGGCTGCCCTTGCAGGACGCGCCGCTCGATCCTCCGGCACTGCTGATCTTCGCCGACGAAGAACAATACCGCAGCTTCGCTCCGCGCTACGGCGAACTCATCAAGCGCATTGCGGAACGGGCCAAATCCGACGGCTACTGCATCGGCGGGATCGCCACCGGTTTCTGGGATCCCAAGCAGGGGATTCGCCGACCGACCTTCCTCCACGAGTTCGTCCACTCCGTTCTCGAAAAACGCCTGCTGCTGCCGAACCGCAGCGAGTGGTTCCAGGAATCCGTGGCAAACCGCCTGCAAATCATCATGCGTCCGCAAGCCGGACTGGATGAGAAGCTGGTCCAAGCGATCAGCCATCCCGCCGCGCACCGCCCGCTCAAGGATCTTTGCAACGGCGGACATGTGCCCATCAGCCACTACTGGCAATGCTTCACCCTCTTCGATATGATGATTTCCGATCCGTCGCTCCGGCCGCGCATCCCCGCGCTGATCCAAGCCTTCCACAAATCGGGCAGCACTAACCTCGAGCCCCACATCGTCAGCGTCCTCGGCATCCCCTTCCAGGAACTCGACGC
>VHCM01000161.1 GCA_016871685.1 Verrucomicrobiota bacterium | reverse complement strand
CGACGCCGGCTGTGGATCACCTCGCCGTATTTCGTGCCGGACGAAGGGGTGCTCACCGCATTGCAGGCGGCGGCGATCCGCGGCGTCGACGTCCGCATCCTGATGCCGCAGCGAGCCGACCACTTGCTCGTCTGGTTGTCGGGGTTCTCGTACTATGAGCAGTCGATTCCCTTCGGCATCCGCTTGTTCCGCTACAACCGCGGATTCCTCCATCAGAAGGTGATGCTCATCGACGACCGTCTGGCCGCAGTGGGCACCGCAAACCTGGACAACCGCTCGTTTCGCCTGAATTTCGAGATCAGCGCGTTCTCCAACGACCCGCGGTTTGTCGCCGAGGTGGCGGCGATGCTTGAAGAGGACTTCCGTCATGCATCCGAGGAGCGCGTCGAATCCTTCACCGGTCGGCCGTTTCTCTTCCGTGCGGCCTGCCGTGCTGCCCGGCTGCTCGCGCCGGTGCAGTGAGACCGCAACGGCCGCATGGCACGGCGGACGCGAGCAAAGGACTCGACGCCGATCCCGTCGCGGCGTCATGCTCGGCGCGTGCGCCAGCGAACCCCACCCCCGCGCCGCGAGCACGGCCGCACCGCCCGTGAGAACCGCCATGTTCCCGCAGGAACATCGAAGCCAGCTCTCGATGAAGACGGCCTGATGGAAATCATCGCCGCGCGGGCGGTGCCGTTCGTTCTGATCCTCGACTGCATCCAGGACCCCAACAACCTCGGTGCCATCCTCCGCACGGCGGATGCCGCGGGTGTGGACGTCGTGGTCGCACCCAAGGACAAATCCGTGGGCATCACCGAAACCGTGCGGCGCGTCTCGGTGGGGGCGGCCGATCATGTGCCGTTCGCGCAAGTGACGAATCTCGCGCGCACCATGGAACAACTCAAGCAGGCCGGGCTGTGGATCGTCGGCACGACGGACCAAGCGAAGGACCGCACGCTTTACGAACTCGATCTGCGCGGACCGCTCGCGATCGTCGTCGGCGCTGAGGAAAAGGGCATGCGCCGCCTCACCACCGAACACTGCGACTTCCTCGCCTCCCTACCGATGGCGGGCCACGTCGGATGCCTCAACGCCTCGGTGGCCGCGGGCGTCTGTTTGTTCGAAGCGGTGCGCCAGCGCGCTGCAGCCGTCAGATCCGATCCATCATCGAACGACTGATCCGATCCACATGACGAGTCCGACAGTTGCCATCGGTTCCGGTCCGGTCCGCATTCTGTCCGACCTGCATCTCGGCCACCGCTTGTCGCGCATTGCCCGTACCGAACAACTGCGGCCGCTGATCGCCGGTGCCGCCACCGTGGTTTTCAACGGCGACACTTAGCAGGAACTGGCAGCACCGTTCCGCGTTCGTTCGCAGGAGATGCTTGCGGAACTCCGGGACATCTGCGCCACGGAAGGCGCGCATGCCGTGTTTTTGCCGGGCAATCACGACCCGGGATGGGATCATCCGGGATTTCTTGAACTCGCCGGCGGACGCATCGTCATCACCCATGGCGACACGTTTTACCCGGAGGGTTCGCCATGGAAACGCGAGGTCCTCGCCAGACCGGACCTCCTGCGGCGAATCTGGCAAGATCATCCGGACGCCGCGCACGATCCGGCCGTGCGCATGATCGTCGCCCGGCGCATCTCACGCGAGCTTGGCTCGCTCGAGCATCCCACCGGAAAAAGCATCGTCATGCGCGCGATCGACGCGGCATTCCCGCCACAGCGCGCGCTGCGCATGCTTGCCTGCTGGCTCGGGCGCTTCGATGCAGCCCGCCGGTTTTGCGACTCGTGGTTTCCCAAAGCAGAGGCAATCGTCTTCGGCCACTTCCATTTCCAAGGCAACGCAACTCGCGGCCATCGCCTCGCGATCGACACCGGCTCGTTCGTCAACCCCGGAGCCGCCGCGATCATCGAGTGGAGGAACCACCTGCTGCAGCTCCATCAAATCGACGAGTCGCGCACGGCATTCCGCCACGGCCATGCACTCGGACTGTGGCGGATCGGATGAACGGACCACCGACGGTGGACGAATGCAGCCGGTTCACCCTCACCCGAGAAACCCGGTGAGCGGGCTGGTGGGATTGGCTTGATCGCTGATTTCGGGCAGGCCGAGTTCGTGCGCCTCGCGGCCGGCCTCGACCGCAGCGCGGAATGCGCGCGCCATACGCAAGGGATCGGAGGCGATCGCAATCGCCGTGTTAACCAATACCGCGTCGGCTCCCATCTCCATGGCCTCGGCCGCATGGCTGGGCGCGCCGATGCCGGCATCGACAACCACGGGTACCACGGCTTGTTCGATGATGATGCGGATCTGGTCGCGCGTGGCGAGTCCGCGGTTGCTGCCGATCGGTGCGCCGAGCGGCATCACGGTGGCGGTGCCGACATCCTGGAGCCGTTTGGCCAGCACTGGATCGGCGTTGATGTAGGGCAGCACGGTGAACCCCTCGCCCACCAGGATTTCCGCGGCTTTGAGGGTTTCGATCGGATCGGGCAGCAGCCACGTCGGATCGGGATGAATCTCGAGCTTCACCCACTTTGGCAGACCGGCGGCGGCGGCAAGTCTCGCGAGGCGCACCGCTTCCTCGGCATTCATCGCACCGCTCGTGTTGGGCAGCAAAAGATAGCGCGACGGATCGATGAACTCGAGGATGTTGGCGTACGGGTCGTGATTGCCGCTGAGATCCGCGCGACGCAATGCCACGGTGACGATC
>VHCM01000160.1 GCA_016871685.1 Verrucomicrobiota bacterium | reverse complement strand
CGAGCTGGCAATCCACTCGCTGGTGCTGCGCACACGCCGCTGGTGACAGGCGGGACAGAAGTGACGAGTCTTGCAGGTGAAGGCGAGCAGGCGCTCGTGTCCACAGTCGGGGCATTCGAGGCGCGTGAATCCGGAGGCGAGGTCGCCGCAGCGCAGAAAAGACTGCACGGTGGACTGCGCTTGGGAATCGAGCGGGCCGAGAATCGCCCGGTATTTCTTCTCGTAGTTGGCGGTAAAGTCGGGCCAACCGTGGTGAATCAATTGCCACAGGGGTGAGGCCCGCGGACGACGGGGCTGGTAGATGGAGGGCACAAAGAGTGTTCATGAAAACAATTTTTGTGCGGGGAAAGATCGGGGGTGATGGATCGGTTTATCTGATTGTTTAGGGGTGTGAAAATATCGGGGAGGAGATTTGGATATGTGGCAATCATGCTAGTTCTCCCCGAATCTGGTGCAGCGAAACGGAGCCGGATGATATGCTTTGGGCCGTTGGAATCCGGCAACGCGAAACAATCCTCCGAAAGCCCTTGATCCGCCTCGCCGATCTGGCAGAGGTGTGACGGATGGACAAGCCCCCTGCCAACACTGACTACGCTCCCGGAACACCGGAGGGCGGCGGTCGGACAGGGGCGGGAATCCTCCCGAGGTCCGCGACAGAATCTCCGGATTCCACACGGATTTCACACAGATCGACCGTTCAGGGCGGCGCACGTTGCGTCGCCCCGGTCACACCACCAACGCAAAGATACCCATGAAATCACAGATCGAAGAGCAATTGTTGGGCTTCCAAGCCGCTCCGCCAGCCAGTCCATCAGGACCGATTTTGCGTCTTCGTGCGTATTCCGTTGGAATTTCTCCCCTTCCCTCACCCCCATCAGCATCTCAACCCATCGGGTGAGATGCTGATGTCGCCTGTCGCGCTCACGCGCAAGACCACCGATCCGGCGAGGCCGAAGTCGAGGACGACGTCGTGGCGGCGGCCTTGCCAGTTGACCGTGACAGGGACCGAGCACGCGCCCGCCTCGAGGTACTGGCCGGGCCGCATGGGATAGCGAAGATCACGAGCACAGGGATGGGCGAAGAAGAAGATGAGTTCGTCATCGACCACTCGGCAGCGATGCGGCGGCAGGGCACCGGCCTCGAGCAGCGGCGGAGCGAGTGGAAGTTTGGAAACCTCATCGACCACATTGGCGCAGCCGAGCAGTTCGTCGATGAGCGCGTCATGGTCCGCCGACGGCTGGTGCCCGGGCGCCTTGGGTCGGCGCACGAGGCAGACCGGCATGCCTTCGCGGGCGAGCCTGACGATTTCGACCAGCGCGTCGCGATCGAGCCATTCGGCGTCGATGTAGAGTGACGAAAAACCGACATCGCCGCAGTAAAGAACGCCGTCGCGGAACGAGGCTGTCGCGAGGAACGACTGCGACACGAACGCGGGCTGGCGTCCTTCAAGCGCAGCGGGTGTGCGCAGATCGTGGAGTTCCCAAAAATACTCGCCGCTGGGTTTCTTGCGATCGGGTGGCACGCGGTCGAGCATGCGGTTGTCCTCGAGCGGCAGGTACACCGCGACATCGGTGAATGGCCGACCCTGGCGCATCAACGTGCAGGTGTCGGCAAGGTAGCGGTTGTATGCGGGGAGCGCGTCGGCGAAGGCGGCTTCGGGTCCGACGTGCACCGAGGCGTAGAACCAATGACGGTGCGGAGCATCGGCGGGCGGATCGGTCGGCCGCAGCGGCGTGCCATGCCAGATGATGTGATTCACGCCGTTGGCGATCATCGCGTCGCCGAGCAGCTTGATGTCCCCGATCTGTTCCTCGCCCTGGTGGTGGCCCGGACCTGGCCACGGTTTCCATCCGTAGATGCAGGTGAACACCTCGGCGGTGACCACCGGTCTGCCGCCGAGCAAGGCACCCGACGCGGCGATCTGGCTGAACTCCGGATCAAACAGGATCGCCTCGCTTTCCGGCACCTCGGCGGTGGCGTAGGCGGCAACGAGATCGACCGGCGCGCCGTGGCACTGGACGCGCGCGAATCCGCCGTGATCGCGGCAGAACCGGGTGTAAGGTTCGAAAAACTCCCGTTGCGCGAACTCGCCGATGAGTTTGCGGTAATCGTAGCGCGCGCCGGGATGCTCGTCGAGCGACGCCATCAGCGGCAGCAGGTCGTACCCGAAGCGTTGTTCGAACGCCTCGCGGAATCCATCGGCCCACAGCCCTTCGGTGCGGACCTCCCATGAGTCACAGAAAAACCCGGGCCGTCGCGCGCCGATCGCGGGCTGGAGGGCGTCGGCCATGCGCCGCGCATAGCGCTCGAGCGCGCCAGCGTTGAGGTGATCGAGAATGAGTCCTTGCGCGGGATCTTCCCACGACTTGCGCAGGCGCTGCGGCGATGGTCCATCGAAACATTTCGACGCGTCGGCCTCGCTGACGAAGGTGCCGCCGAATGGCCAGAGTGTGCCGAACGTGAAGTCGCACCCCATGCCGAGTTGTTCTGCATGACGGCTTGCCTCCGCGACCAACGCCGACCACTCGGGCGACAGCCAGGGAACCCCGGCGGGCAGGTCGGGCTGCGGATAGACCCAGGCGATTTCCACACCGCCGAAGCCCATCGACGCGAGCCAGTCGAGTTGCGAGCGAATCTGATCGGGGGTGACCGGATTCGCATACCACCACCAACGGGTCCAGGGTCTCGAGTCGGGATAGTATTCCGTGCCGGTGAGCGATGGGTTCATGAGGGTGGAGTTGCCGCGAAAG
>VHCM01000159.1 GCA_016871685.1 Verrucomicrobiota bacterium | reverse complement strand
GCGGGACTTTCCGGCGTGCTCTACGTGCTCGACGAACCGAGCATCGGCCTGCACGCGGCCGATTCGGCACGATTGATCCGCGCGCTGCGACGACTGCGCGACGGCGGCAACACGGTGGTCGTCGTCGAGCACGACGAAGCGGTGATCCGCGCGGCCGACCACGTGATCGACATGGGGCCTGGAGCAGGCGCGGATGGCGGGCGGGTGTTGGCAGCGGGCGCGCCCGGGGAAATCGACTCGCCCACCGGCGAGTGGTTGAGGTCCGCGAGTCGGCGGTCCGTTTCCAGCGGAACCACTCCAGCATCGCGGTCGTTGGTGATCCGCGGCGCGAGCGAGCACAACCTCAAGCACCTCGACGTGGAAATCCCGTTGGGCCGGTTGGTTTGCTTGTGCGGACCGAGCGGCAGTGGCAAGTCGACCCTCGCCGATGACATCCTGCGTCGCGCGCTGGCACGTCATTTTCATCGCGGTCGCGAGATTCCCGGCGCGCACCAACGCATCGAAGGACTCGATCACATCGGGAAATGCATCGTCGCCGATCAATCGCCGATCGGCCGCAGTCCGCGCTCGAATCCCGCGACCTTCACCGGCGTGTTCGATCTCGTCCGCGGGTTGTTCGCCCGCCTGCCGTTGTCGCGTCAGCGCGGATACGGCGCGGCGAGGTTCAGCTTCAATGCGGGCGGCGGACGCTGCGAGCGCTGCCAAGGCAACGGTCGGCTGCGCATCGAAATGGATTTCCTGCCCGATGCGTGGATTCCCTGCCCGTCGTGCGGCGGCCGACGCTTCAATCGTGAGACACTCGAAGTGACTTGGAAGGGGCGCTCGATCGCCGATATCCTCGACATGAGCGTGGATGCCGCGTCCGCCTTGTTCCAAAGCGTGCCGAAGATCGCCCGCACGCTCGACGCGCTCGCCGACCTCGGACTCGGCTATCTCCAGCTCGGCCAAGCGGCCGACACGCTGTCCGGCGGCGAGGCGCAGCGGCTCAAGCTCGCGGTCGAACTCGCGCGTCCGCAAGTGCCGCACACGCTCTATCTCTTCGACGAGCCGACCACCGGACTCCACTTCGGCGATGTCGGGCGGCTGCTCCACGCCTTGCGTCGGCTGTGCGACGCGGGCCACAGCGTGCTGGTCGTCGAGCACCACCTCGACGTGATCGCCGCGGCCGACTGGGTGATCGAACTCGGCCCGGGCGGTGGCGACGCGGGCGGATCGATCGTGTGCAACGGACCGCCCTCCGCCATCGCCGCGTGCGCGGAGTCGCCCACCGGCCGCGCCTGGAGGGGCGGACTTGCCGACGACGCGGTCCTCTGATCCGATGCCCACCGCGTGATGCCGCACCCGTCCGCCGCCATCCCCATGGATCTCTCCCCGCTTGGCAGACAAGCCGATGTCTCCGCAATCGATGCGGAGCTGCGCCGGTTCCGCGAACAGGACGAGGCGAGGACCCATGCGTCGCTGATCAATCTGGTCGTCTATTCCGAACGGGCCGGCTCCATTCTGGATAACTCGGAGATGGTCTCGCGGCTCACCCGGGATCATGCCTGCAGGTCGATCCTGGTGGAAATGGACCGGCACACCACGGAGCCGTCGATCCATGCCTGGGTCACCGCGCATTGCCATCTTTCCGGCGGAAGCAAGTCGGTGTGCTGCGAGCAGATCGCGTTCCTGCTTACCGGTCGCGCGACGGGAAGACTGCGCAACCGTGTCTTCGCCCATCTGGTGCCGGACCTGCCGGTGGTCTTCTGGTGGCAGGGCGAATTGTCCGATGTGCTCACCGATGATCTGGTCGGCACGATCGACCGCTTGGTGATCGACAGCGCGTCGTGGTCGAACCCCGCCGAATCCTTCGCGCGCATCCACTCGCTTTGTGCCGCGCATCCCGATCTGATCCTCAACGATCATGAATGGTCGCGCACTTGGCAGTTCCGTGCCGGTACCGCAGCCGTGTTCGACGACGCCGCGGCGCGATCGCTGCTGCCGCAGGTCGATGAAGTCCGCATCGTCCATCATCCTGCGCATCGCACGGCCGCCCTGCAATTCCTCGCCTGGCTTGCGACCCAGGCCGGATGGGTGGACGGCACGGAAACCGGGCGGTCGTTCACTCGGGCGGACGGTGGTCCGATTCGTACCGTGCTGCGCGAGGATGCATCGGGCGCACCCATGTCCGAATTCGTGCTCCACGCGCAAGCAGGGGTGGTGCGCATCGTGCACGACCGCGAATCCGACCGCATCGAACGCCGGATCGACATCCCGACACACCCCATCGTCTCCCACGCGCCGGCCGATCCGCTGCTGGCGGTCGATCTGCTGGGTGCCCAACTCGCCCGCGGCGGCAAGAACCTGTTGCTGCGCAAACTGCTGCCGCGGATTATCGCGATGCTCGAAGTTGCCCACGCTCCAACAGGAGCGAGGTAAGCGAGGGATTGAAGCAAAAAAGGAATCGTGATCGATGTGATTTCATTTATATGGTGATTTTGATCCAGATGGATGAGACCATGCGGGGTAATCGGAAGTGAACTGATCGCGCGTGCCGATTTGCTTGACCAATCGTATGGTCATTGTAAATTCATTCCCGGCATGTGTCCTGATGCGCGAGCGCCCTGCCTTCCGGTGCACCCGAACCGCACCTGCGGGCGTCGATGTGCCATCCACCGATCCCATCGCGGGTTCGCGCTGGTCATTTCGGTCAGCCTCATGGTGCTGCTCTCGTTGCTCGCCTTGGGCATGTTGAGTTTGGCCTCCATCGAGTTGAGGCGATCGGGCAGCTCCGATGCGCGCGCCAAGGCGTCGGCCAACGCGCGGATGGGATTGATGATGGCGCTTGATCGATTGCAATCGACGGCCGGTGACGATCGGCGCGTCACTGGCGATGCGTCGATTCTCGACGAGCGC
>VHCM01000158.1 GCA_016871685.1 Verrucomicrobiota bacterium | reverse complement strand
TAGTGAATGGCAATATCGGCATCGAGGTCGTGCCCTACGGAAACCCGACGGCTGGCGTGGTGCGGCGCAACGCGGTGAACGCCGGCTACATCGGCCTGCTGCATGGCCGACACGACAAAGGCGCGGGCGCGTGGTCGTGGGAGGACAACACGCTCACCGTGGCCCCCAACCTCCGCAGCGGACTCGCCACGCTGGTCCAGCAACCGTGGCTCTACAAAATCGTCCATCGCGGCATCCAGATGTCATCGTTCGGTGAGCAGGGTAGCGGTGCCAATCCCCAGGTGTCGTTCACCGGCAACGGAGTCGACGGCAGCTTGGTCAACAGTCCCTTCATTTCCTCGACCGAGGGCTTCCGGCTCGCCGATCCCTTCGGCGCGGGTTCGATCGCGATTGCCGGCAACACCTTTGCCAACGTGAACCACGGAGTTGACGACACACGCGTCGTGAAACTCGACCTCGCGTCGGTGCTCGCCAACAACACGTTTCCCGCCGGCATGATCATCGACCGCAACCGCATCACTGATCCGCCGCCGCCGATCATCATCACCGCGGGCACACCCTCCGCGCTCACCGCGGTCTATGGTTCGTCATCAGCCGCTTCGAGCTTCCTACTCTTCGGCAGCTACCTGCGCGCGGGCATCACCGTCAACGCGCCGGCTGGCTTCGAGGTCTCCGGCGCTCTCGACGCGCCCTTCGCCGCCTCGGCGACCTTCGGCTCCACCGGCACGCTCAACTCGACTTCGGTTTACGTTCGTCTCGCCGCGGGCACCGCGGCAGGTGCCTATGCGGGGAATCTCTTGCTCACCACACCCGAGGGTGCCTCGAAGACGGTGGCGATCCCATCAAGCACGGTGTCACCCAAGCCGCTCGTGGTCACGGCTTCGCCCAAGGCGAAATTATTCGGCGACCCGGATCCGGCGCTCACCTACGTCAGCGGGGGACTGCTCCCGGGCGACTCGCTCAGCGGCTCGCTGGTCCGCGCCGCCGGTGAGGCCACCGGCAGCTACGCGATCAGCCGCGGCACACTCGATGCCGGACCCAACTACCAACTTCTCTTCATCGGCGCGGCTTTCACCATCGATCCGCTGCCCACGCTCGAGGGCGACTTCGAGCAACGCCCGCTCTGGTCGGCCGGCTTCGGCGGGGCACTCTACGACAACGCCGCGGCAGTGGTGCCCGCCACAGACGGCGGTGCCTGGGTGCTCGGCGATTTCGAAGGCAACGTCACCTTCGGCACCACCTCACTGCAATCCACCGGTGGCGAACTCAGCGACCTCGTCCTCGTTCGCGTCGCAGCGAACGGATCGGTCCAATCGGCCCGCAAGTTCGGCGGTGCAAACTCGGAATTCGCCCGCTGCGCCACCGCGCTGAAGGATGGCGCGTTCGTCATCGGCGGCGTGTTCTCCACCGCCACCACCATCGGCACCACCACGCTCAACTCGGCCGGATCACAGGACATCGTGCTTGCCAAGCTCGATGCCGATGGCAACCCGCTCTGGACCAAACGCTTCGGCGGCACTTCCAGCGACAACCTCTGGGCCGTCACCGCCGACGTCGACGATCAACTCTTTCTCACCGGCCAGTTCGCGGGATCGATCACCTTCGGCACCACCACGCTCACCAGCAGCGGCAGCAGCGACGGCTTCATCGTGAAGCTCGACGCCGCAGGCGATGTCGTCTGGGCACGCCGCATCGGCGGTACCGGCAGCGACATCGCCTACGCGGTCGCACTCGACGATGACGGACGCATCGCCGTGGCCGGTCAGTTCACCAGCAGCGGCACCTTCGGGTCGGTGGTGCTCTCCAGCGCGGGCGGCACGGATGCCTTCGTCACCGTGCTCGATGCCTCGGGCACCTTCCTCTGGGCGAACCGCTTCGGCGGCACCACTGCGGATGTCGCGCGCGCGGTCACCTTCGACATGGCGGGCACACTGTGGGTCGCCGGTCAATTCACCGGCTCGTCGGCCACCGGCTTCGGGGAAGTCCCGTTCGCCAGCGCGGGCAGCGAGGACATCTTCGTCGCCCGACTCACCGCCGCCACAGGCAATCTCGAATCCGCCTCACGCTACGGCGGCAGCGGCTACGACATCGCCACCGCCCTCGACTACGATCCCTACGGATCCGTCGTCCTCGCGGGCAATTTCAATCAAACCATCGCGTTCGGAGTGAACAGCCTCACCTCTGCTGGCAGCACCGATTGCTTTGTCGCGAAACTCCACCCGGTCTTCGGCGAACTCTGGGCGCGCTCGGGCGGCGGCACCGGCAGCGACTCGGCCGAGGCGGTGGCGATCAACGGATCCGGCGAAATCTTCCTCGCCGGACGATTCGATGCAAACGCCAGCTTCGACAACCAAACCATCACCGGCGGCGGACTCTGGGACCTCTTCGTCACCAAGATCAATGGCGTCGCTCCAGTCGTCACCGGCCAACCAACCGCCGTCAACATCGACCTCGGCGACCCATGGCAACTCACCGCCACTCACCAAGGGGCCGGACCCATCACATTCCAGTGGTTCAAAAATGGTGAAGCCCTCGAGGGCGCGACCTCGGCCGCACTCGCCGTCACCAGTGCCTCTGCGGAAGACGCCGGCAGCTACGCGCTGCAAATCTCCAGCCCCTACGGCACCACCACCACCCAGAGCGCATCCATCGTCGTGCGCGTCCCGGCCCAGACGATCTCACTCACCACCGATGCCACCATCGGCGAAAGCCGCAACATCGCAATCCCGCTGTACCTCGACCACGACGGCAGCGTCAACGGACTGGGCATCGAAATCCCCTACGACGACCGCTATCTCTCCAATGTCGGGTTCTCGCTCGGACCGAATCTCCCCGCAGGGAAGTTCACGGTCAGCCTGCTCTCCTCGCCGACCCGCGTCCGCATCACCGGCAGCGCCTACCCGTCGTCGATCCCGGGTGGCCGCAAGTTGCTTGGCACCTTCACCGCCACCACCCGCAGCGCGCCGGAGGGAACCACCCTCCACTTCTCCCCCG
>VHCM01000157.1 GCA_016871685.1 Verrucomicrobiota bacterium | reverse complement strand
CGCAACACCAGGATGCGCCCGCGGTTGGGCTGTTCGAGGATCAGGCGCAGCCCGCGCTCGTGGGTTTCGCGATCGACGGTGAAGTCGCCCGACTGGCCCATCAGGTCGACGACCAGATCGGTGAGGGCGGGCAGGTCGTCGATCGTGCCGGGCTCGACATGCGGCGCATTCTCCATGGCGGTGGCAGCGATCCGGATTTCGTTGGCGTCCACAAGATCGATCTTAGCAGCCGCTGTCGCGCGGACCATCAAAATCAGTCCGACTGAGGAGATCCGGGCGGTTTTCGCGGGTTCTTGCCAGCGCCTGGCCGCGTTTCCATTCGGCGATGCGGGCGTGATGACCCGACAGCAGGACTTCCGGCACCTTGATGCCGCGAAAATCCTCGGGTCGTGTGTAGGCCGGGGCTTCCAGCAGGCCGGGGTCTGAAAACGATTCCTCAACCGGCGAGCGTTCGTCGCCCAGAACGCCGGGCAGCAGACGGATGACCGCATCGCAAACGACGGCCGCAGCGAGGGCACCATTGGTGAGGATGTAGTCGCCGATGGAGATCTCCTCGTCGACTAAGGCATCGACGATGCGGTGGTCGACGCCTTCATAGTGGCCGCAGAGGATCAGCAAGTGCGGTTCGCCCGCGAGCCTGCGGGCGTCGGCCTGGCGGAATGGCTTGCCTTGCGGTGTCATGAGCAACACCCGCGTCTCCGTACGGCGAAGTTCTTCCACCGCGGCAAATACCGGTTCGGGGCGGATCACCATTCCGGCGCCGCCGCCGAACGGTGCGTCATCGACCTTGCGGTGCTTGTCCAGCGACCAGTCCCGCAGTTGGTGTGCGACGACATCGACCGCGCCGGTGGTCCGTGCGCGACGGATGATCGAGTCGTCCAGCGGGGAGAGGGCGATTTCAGGAAAGAGCGTGACGATGTCGATGCGCACGGGCCGGATGGTATCAATGCCGGGGGTTCTGCCAACCTCGGATGCGCCCATCCGGCCCGATCCCGCTTGCCCGTGCGGCGGGTGGCGCATACGATGCGTTGCCATATGATTCGCCGCGTTTCGCGTATCCCGATCCTGGCCGCCGTCGCCGCGGTGCCTTGGGTCGTGGGGATGATGCTGCCGCTCCAAGCCAATCCGCCGCAAGAGGTCAGCGTGGCATTCGATCCCTCGGATGTCTATTTCCAAGGATATCTTTCTTCACGCGATGCCGAATTGCTGGAAGCGCAGGGAGACTTCATCGGTGCATTGCGCAAACTCGAGCGTGCCAAGGAGATGTTTGATGTGGTCCGCCATTACCACCCGGAGTGGAAGGAGCGGATGGTGTCCGGTCGACATGCAAAAACGGAAGAGTCGCTGCAGCGTGTGCGTCCGCTGGCCGACGAACAACTGCGCAAGCAGCGCGAAGTGGTGGCCGAGTTGGAGGGCGCGCCGGTGCGTCCGGCCGAGCGGCCAAGGGAGGATCGGTCTGCGGTGCCTGGTGGTGTGCTGCAGCAGGATCCGATGTTGTCCCGCCGCTTGAAGGAGGCGGAGGCGGAGGTTGAGCGCTTGCGTGCGGAGTCGGCCAAATCGCAGGAGGCTGGCCGCAGGCAACAGGCCGGTGGTGCGGAGCTGGAGCGTCGGAATGCCGAGTTGCAGGTGCAGTTGCAGGCTGCCGAGCAAGGTCTGCGTTCGTTGCGGTCGCGGCTTTCAACAGCGCCTGTCGAGAGTGAGTTGCTCTCGCTCAACCAGCGGATCGCATCGCTTGAGCAGGAGCGCGGGGCGATGGCCATGGCGCTGGAGCAGAGCCGCGGCGCGCACAACGAGTCGATGGCGAGGGTGGCGACGTTGGAGGCGGATCTCAATCGGATGAAGCAGGAGCGGGACGTCATCGAGCGCGACTTGGAGGCCGAGCGCCGGGTGTCGAACCAGGTGGTCGCGGGGTTGCGGCGTCAGCTCAAGGGGCTGGAGGCGGAATTGGAAAAGCGCAACGGCGAGTTGAGCGAGGCACACGGAAGGATCCGCTCGCTCACCGAAGAGCTGCGCCAAAGCCGCGATGCCTACGCTCAGTTGCAAGGTGAGCGCGACGCGCTGATGATCGAGCGCGACCAGATGTCGGCCCTGCTCAAACTCAACGAGCAAGGGAGAATCCAGCAGCTCATCGAACAAAATCTCGCGGTGGCCAAGAACTTGCGAGAGGCGAAGGAGCGCGTTGCGTCGCTCGAATCCCAGGCCGAGACCGACAAGGATGCGATCACCGACGCGTTGCGGGACCTTGCGATCGCCAAGACCCAAATCAACGGGCTGCAGCGCGAAAAGCGTGAACAGGACAAGCGGCTCTCCGAGCTCGAGGAACGGCTCAAGCGTGAGGAGCAGGCGCTGGCGGATGCGGGCGCGTTGGCCGACCCGGCGGAATCCGAGATGCTGCGCGACATCGTCCGCCGCCAACTGCGCGTGCAGGAGCGCCGTCGCCAGGCCCGTGATCTGGTCGTCCGCGCGGCGCGCAACCTCGGCGGTCAGGATCCGGATCTTGCCGATGCGATCTCGCTTTTCGACGGTCAGGAAGTGGAACTCACACCTGACGAAATGAAGTTGGTGGCCGACCGCCAGGTCGACGGTGAGTTCGTCTCCCCATTTGCCCGCGACCGCGGGTCGGTCTCACAATCGATGGAGCGCCTGAACCGCGACATCGCCGTCTTTGAGCGGACCGCCGAGAAATCCTTCGTTGCCGGACGTCTGCTGCCGGCGCGTGAGTTGTATCAGATGATTCTGGATCAGCATCCGGGCCATTCCCCGTCGTGGTGTCGGCTCGGGGTGGTGCACCTGAAGCTCGACGATGCGGCCGCGGCGGCCGAGACCTTCCGGCGCGCGGCGGAGCTCGATCCGCGGAATCCTTATGCGCATCGGATGCTTGGCTATTCGCTGATGTGCGCGGGCGACTCCAATGCGGCGGAGGCCGCGCTGCGCAAGTCGCTGGAGCAGTCGCCCAACGACGCGCGTGGACGGATGCTTCTCGCCACGCTGTGC
>VHCM01000156.1 GCA_016871685.1 Verrucomicrobiota bacterium | reverse complement strand
GTTCTTCTTGTTCGTTTCATGGGTTCGGTGTGGTGCTTTTACCACCCCGATGCCCTCAGCTCCATCGCTTACACACTGGCTCCGTTTTAGGGGACCGGCTCAAGGCGCCGTATCCGAAAAAATCGTCCCCTCCAATCACAGCTCACACCAACACCCCGAAGCGATTGAAGAAGTGAACCGCATCCTCAAACAGCACCTCAAAGGACGTAGGAGTAAAACTGAAAGCTGAAAGCTGAAAATTGAAAGCAACATGCGCTTGGTGAGCTGGAGGATCATCCCAAGCACTCCCCCGCTCGCATCCTGAGCTGCAACGGGCGGGCTTGTCCTTCGAAGCGCACCGCGCGAAGTAGGGCCGCTCGCCCCTACCGTGTGGCGAACGGGTGCTTCGCGCGGGAGGAGCGCTGTGAAAAACACGGGCGGGCCGCCCGTGCCCCCCTTTGAAGAGCGCGGATCGATGGCTTTCCGGAGGACGGGCATCCTTGCCTGTCTGAAACGCGACAGACCAAGCAGGTGCGCGGCAGCGCATTCGCTCAAAACGGTAGGGCTGGTCGGCCTCGACCGGCCCACTCTCACGGCACAGTCGGCAGGTGGGATGTCACGGACGAGCGGGGCCGCTCTTCCCTACCGTTTGGCAAAGTCTTGTGAAAATCGATGATGCCATCACTCGTCCCATTCGGCGAGGTGGCGGATGCAGAACTGCGACCAAGTCTCGAGGCGCTCGAACATCGGGCCGTTGAGGTCGGCTAACGCGGAGAATGCGAGGTCGGTGAGCGCGTCCTCGCGCGCGGCGACGTTCTCGTCTGGCAGGTCGATCAAGTGGACGACCCCCAAGTGCACTTGGCCGACCGGATTCGAGTCGTCGTTGAGCAACGCGATGATCCGCTGGGGCGGATCTCCGGTCAGGATCAATTCCTCCTCCAGCTCGCGGACGACGGCAGCATGATAGGCAGCGGCACCGGCCCTGCCGTCGTCGGCATCCACCGGGTTGATGTGTCCGCCCACGCCCACCGAGATTTTCGCATGCAGCCGACTCTCGCCGCCGGATTTGCCGCGGGTGTAGTGCAGGATGCGTTCGCCGCAGCGGAAGATGCAGTAAGGAATCAACTGCTTGAACGATGGATCCTCCTCCGCCGCCGCGCGGTCCATGAAAACGTGATGCCGCGGATCGAGCAGGGTGGAAACCGCGTCGTCGATTCCCTCGGTGCGGATCCCGTGAAACACGCCGACGCGATCGAACAAGGCACGCGGCACCACCAGGATGCGCTCGGCGGATGGTGAGGGCATGCGCCGACCATAGGCACCCGCTCACGCGAGCCAAGCCCGGAGGCGGCCCGGCCGGATCTCGTGCGATTTCCAAAAATCCACTTGCCCGGGCGGACCCGCGGGGCTAAAGCTCGCGTCCACCCGCACGGGGCGTTAGCTCAGTTGGTAGAGCACTTGCATGGCATGCAAGGGGTCAGCGGTTCGAATCCGCTACGCTCCACTTTTTTGATGGTGTGAGGGTGATCGGTGGTGGGGAAGGCAAAGCCCATGCGCGCGATCTTTCGCGAAACGGCAGGGCTGTACGACGACGGCTGGAAAGCCGTCTTTGCGAACTATGGCGGCTTCAAGCCGCCACTCCACGTAGGAATGCTTCGCGCGGATCGCTCGCAGTGAAGAACACGGGCGGGCCGCCCGTGCCCCCCTTGGAAGAGAGAAGAAGTGGGCGGGCCGCCCACGCTCCTTGAGAAGAACCGCAGGTCCTTCTCTGCTCCAATCTCGAATCCCGAATCCCAAATTTCTTTTTCTATCACTTCTTCACCAGCTTGGTGACGCGGCCGGTGAGGTTCCAGTCCTGGACGTAGAGATCGCCATTGGCATCGAAGGCGATGCCGTGCGGCGCGGTGAAGATCCCCTCGCGCTGCTGACCGGGCTCCACCTTGAAATTCGCCCACTGCGCGGTGTCGGGATTGTCGCCGAGGAAGGCGACGGGCGCGCCGGACTTGTCGAGCACGGTGACCCGCGCCTCCAACTCGGCGACTGCCAGATGATCGCCGTGAAAGGCGAAGGAGCAGGGTCGGCGAAGATGCGTCGCATGCACGCCGATCCAGCGGCCGTCGAGATCGAGATGACACAGCCGGCGATTCTCGCGATCGGCGACGAGCAGGCGCGGCGCGCCAAAGCGCAGGTCGATGCCCAGACCATGACAGGTATCAAACTCCCCTTCCCCCGTTCCCTTGCTGCCAAAACTCATCAGCAACCGACCCGCAGCATCGAACTTGTGGATTTGTTGTGATCCATAGCCCATCGCGGCGAAGATCGAGCCGTCTGGCGCCACGGTCACCGCGGTGAGCCCGTCCCAACCGCCGGGCACCTCGCCGGTGGACGCGTTGGGAATTTCCATCAGGATCCGGCCTTCGAGGTCGATCTTGCACACGCGGAACGGCGTGGGCTCCAAGCCCTGGCGCTTGCGGAAGTGATTGCCGATCCCGTTGTTCTGCGCGCCATAGATGACCGTGCGGCCGTCCTCCTCGCGGATCTCCATCGCGTGGAATCCCTGACACTCCGGCGCCATCGTCTTGACGAAGCGCCCGTCGGATTCCCAGACGATCAACGACATCTCGGAGTCGGTGCTGAGGTACACCCGTCGATCCGCGCCGACGAGGACCGAACCATGCGTCGGCCCGATCGACCGACCGTCGGGCAATCGCCCCCAGCCGGGAACGGTGTCGTAGGTCCACGCGCCATTGCCGGTGACAGCGGCAACGGGATCGCCACCCGCGGCGGGCATGCCCTCATGACCCGGGTGGGCGACGGCGAGAGAAGTGAGGAGGAGGAGGTGGAAGAGAGGGTGAGCAGTCATGGGTGATCAGTGATCAGTTATCGGGGAAGTAGTAGAGGAAGAGGGGTCATCGGTCATCAGTCAACAGTCGATGGGCATGATGGAGAGGGAGAGCAAGAGGGGTCAACGGTCAACAGTCATTGGGAAGAGGGGGGATTCGTGATGGGTGATCGGGAAG
>VHCM01000155.1 GCA_016871685.1 Verrucomicrobiota bacterium | reverse complement strand
TGCAGTGCGAGCATCGTGAATCCGGCGAACGTTTGCAGCGGCTTGACGCGTCCGCCGTCCTGCACCGGCAGCGTTTCCGCGGCGGCGATGGTTTCCGCCGACCAAGGACGATAGCCGTCCACGGTGCGGGCCTCGCCCTTGGGTGTGTTGTCCACCACGAGGTGGTAGAACACGGTGGCGAGGCCAGCCATGGCCAGAACGGCCGCGGCCCAGCGTCCGGCGCGTGAAGTGCGGTCAGCCATAGCTGGGGGACTTGCGGGATCTCGAGGCGATGTAGCCGCCCAGTTTGATGAGGAAGGTGACGAGCATGCCGAAGCTGACGATGTAGAGGCTGTACGCGGGCCATTGGTCGGCCGGGTTCTTCACCACCTCGAAGACGGAGTACAGTTCCTGGCCCGGGCCTGCGCCCGGCGGGCCATAGCTTGCTTGGTAGAACGTGAGTCCCTCGTGGCGCATCGGCTCGTTCATCTGGATGGTGACGCCCACTTCGTCGGCTCCCTGGATGCGCGTGACGCGGCTGACGAATTTCGCCGGTTTCATCGTGCCCGGGTGGAACTCCGCGGTGAAGCGGTCGAGCTTCACGGTGAAGGGCATCGGCCACAGCCGCTTGCGCATGTCGATGGTGAACATGCGGTCGCCGTCGCGCACGGTGAACGGGTGGAAACTCGCGCCGGCGAGGATGAACGGCGCGTCCTTCGATCCGTCACGCCGCACGACGCGGACGTAGCACGCCGCGGCATTCGCCTCGGCATTGACCTCCTCCGGGCGCTCCATCAGGTAGTAGCCGTCGCAGACGAGTTCGCCGCGCGCGGGCGCGCGCTCGCGCACCGACACCGGCAGCGCATTGGCGAGATACGACGCGGCCTCAAGGTCGAACGGCAGTCCGGGCAGGGGCAGCAGCCGCTGGCGGCCGTCGCGCAGATCGTCGATGTGCCTGCCGCGGACGACCTGGACCGATGCGGGTTTGCCGTCGCGGATCTCGGCGATCTCGATCACGTATTCGAAGTAGTCCTCGGCGGCGTTGTTCATCTCGCCTTCGCGCACCGGCATGTTGCCGCGTTCGGAGGCGTGGTGGGCGACGCCGCCGGCCACCAGCAGCATCAGGATGCCGAGATGGGAGATCAGGTTGCCGGAGTGTTTCCACCCTTTGCGGATGCGGATCACGCCGCCGAGCAAGAGGTTGACGAACAACAGCGCGCACACCCAGTAGCCGCCGGGCAGCGGCAGCGGCACCAGCCTGCCTTTGATTTCGGGCAGCAGCCACCACGCCTTCCAATGGAAATATTTCCGCAGTGTCTGATGCAGGCCGTTGTCGATCTGCTCGAGCGTGGCAAACCAGGTGAGCAACGCCAGCAGCAGCAGCAGCACAGTGGCGAGACCGAAGCCGGAGAACAAGTCGATGAGCCGCGACCCGGACGAGCGTGGTGCCCGCGGTGTTTCGGCGGTCTCGTTGGATCGGGCGCTCATGTCAGCGGGCGAGTTCGAGTCCTGCGGCAAATTCCCTGAGCACGGACTTCTCCGCGGCGACCTCGGCCACAGGGCCGACCATCTTGACCGTGAGAATGCCGGTATCGATCGTCGCGACCACTCCGGCGAGGGCGAATCCACGTTTTGGCGGTGCGCCCATGCCGGACGCGTATTCGCCCGCGGCCTCGACCCACACACCCTCGCTACCAGCGACGGTGATGCGCTCCATCGCAGCCACGCTGGCGGCATCGATCGGCGCTTTTCCGAACTGACCGAGCCAACGGTTCACGTTGTCGGCGACGCCGCCGCTGGCGATCGTCACCCATACCTCGCCCATGCCACTTTCGCCAAAGCGGTAGTTCAGCAGGCGGAATTGCGAGGCGGGCAGCTCGAGCCAACCCTCCGGCGTCTTTCCGCGCACCGGCGCGGGCTTGGCGTCGCGGAACCGCTCGTCGCTCGTCGCGCCGAGCTTCACCGGTTTTTCATCGTGCGTCGTCAGCGGCCGCGATTCGCCAACCACCCGTTCGCGGTCGTCCTTGCCGCACGAGGAAACGAGGGCGACGCAGGCAATCAGGCAAGCGGCACGGCCGGTCACGCCCGGGCGGTAGCCCCGAAGGTGGGCGCGCGCAAGCGGAATCGGGTGGCATTTGCGGTGGGAATCCCGCGGCGTTCCGCCATAAGATCGCGGCACGCCCCGCCATGCCCGCGTTCTCCACCTGCTGGAACAACAGCCGCCACACCGACGGCGAGCCGATGATCGAGGAGATCATCGGTCTCGGGTTTGCCGAGATCGAGCTGTCGCACGGGATGACGATCGCCAAGCTGCCGGGCATCCGCCGTGCCTTCGAGCGCGGGCTCTTCCGCTGCGCCGGGGTGCACAATTTCTTTCCGTCGCCCGTCGAGGTGATGATCGACGCGCCCGACGCCTACGAGTTCACCTCGCATCGGCCCTACGATCGCCGCCGCGCCATGGAGATGACAATGCGCACGCTCGACATCGCCGCGGAGTTCAACGCGCGCTACGTCGTCCTGCACATGGGATCGGTGCCGATGAACCCGGCACGCTGGACGCGGCGGCTCACCGCGATGCTCGCCGACGGACTCGCTCACGACCCCGGATTCGTGAAACGCAAGTTGCGCTTCATCCGCAAACGCGAGAAGATCGCGCCGCTCTATCTCGCCCGTGCCGCCGATGCGCTCGCGGAGATCGCCGACCGCGCGGAGGAACTCGGAGTGAAACTCGCGGTCGAGTCGCGCTCGCGCTACGAAGACGTGCCGAGCGAACGCGAGATGATCGGTTTGATGGAGCGCTTCAAGGATCACGCGTCGGTCGGCTACTGGCACGACTTCGGTCACGTCCAGCTGAAGCACAACCTCGGCCTGCTCGACCACGGCGAGTGGCTCGAACGCATCTCGCCGCACTTGATCGGCGGCCATGTGCACGACGTTGAATGGCCCGCGCGCGACCACCGCGTGCCGTACTTCGGGACCATCCGCTACGCCGACCTCATCGGCTTCTTCCCGCCGGATGCGCCGCTCGTCTGGGAGATCAGCCCGACGCGCCCTGCGTCCGAGAT
>VHCM01000154.1 GCA_016871685.1 Verrucomicrobiota bacterium | reverse complement strand
CCTGCCCGCCCTCACCGATCTGGTCGTCGACCTGATGGGCCAGTCGGGCGACTTCACCGTCGATCGCGAAACCCACGAGCGCGGGCTGCGCCTGATCCTCGAACAGCCCAACCGCGGGCGCATCCTAGTGTTGCGCAACAAAGACCGAATCATCGGCATGGCCAACATGCTCTTCACCATCTCCACCGCACGCGGCGGATTCGTGATCTTGCTCGAGGACCTGATCGTCCACCCGGATCACCGCACCCAGGGCTTCGGCACCCTGCTGCTCGATCACGTGGTTGAATTTGCACGGAAGAAGAACTTCAAGCGCATCACGCTGCTCACCGACCGGGTGAGCGCGGATTCGCAGGAGTTTTTCAAAAACCATGGGTTCGACTACTCGAGCATGATCCCGATGCGTCGCTTGATCGATTGAGACGGAAATTTTCGTGGCGGAGCGGGTTGAAATCGGCCGGACCTGCCTCTAGTTTGTGTTAACAAACTGGAGATTCCCGCCATGCCGATCGACAAGATGACCCACAAACTGCAGGCGGCACTGCAGGCCGCGCAGTCCATCGCCTCGAAATCCTCGCACCCGGAGCTGGGATGCCTCCATGTCCTGCTGTCGCTCTTGCAGCAGGATGGCGGAATCACCACACCCATTCTGCAGGGTGCGGGAGTGAACCTGTCGCGCCTCAAGGCATCGGTCGCGTCCGCCCTCGCGCGGGAACCCAGCATGCGTGGTGCCTCGGCCCAACCGCAAATTTCGAGCGGACTGCGCGGGACGCTCGATGCCGCCGACCGCGCCCGCGAGTCGATGGGCGACGAGTTTCTCAGCGTCGAGCACGTCCTGCTCGGATTGCTCGCCGACACGTCCCCTGCGGCCAAACTGCTCGCCGATGCCGGACTCGACCGCAAGAAGGCGGAAGAGGCCATCGCCAGCGTGCGCGGATCCCAAAAAGTCACCGATCAGGATCCGGAAGGGAAATACCAGACGCTCGAAAAATACGGGACGGACCTGACCGCCCGCGCCCGCGCCGGCAAAATCGACCCGGTGATCGGGCGGGATCACGAAATCCGCCGCGTCCTGCAGGTGCTGTCACGCCGGACCAAAAACAACCCGGTGCTCATCGGCGAGCCGGGCGTCGGCAAAACCGCGATCGTCGAAGGACTCGCGCGGCGCATCGTCTCGGGAGATGTGCCCGATTCAATGAAGGACAAGCGCGTGATCGCGATGGATCTGGGCGCGATGCTCGCCGGCGCGAAATACCGCGGCGAGTTCGAGGACCGCCTCAAGGCGTTTCTCAAGGAGGTCACGTCGGCGGAAGGCCGGATCATCCTCTTCATCGACGAGCTTCACACCATCGTCGGCGCCGGAGCCAGCGAGGGCGCGGTCGATGCCTCGAACCTGCTCAAACCTCAGTTGGCCCGCGGCGAACTGCACACCGTCGGTGCCACGACACTCGACGAATACCGCAAGCACATCGAAAAAGACGCCGCTCTCGAACGCCGGTTCCAGCCGGTCATGGTCGGCGAACCCAGCGTCGAGGACAGCGTCGCGATCCTGCGCGGACTCAAGGAGCGCTACGAGGTCCACCACGGCGTGCGCATCCAGGATGGCGCGCTGGTGGCCGCCGCCACGCTCTCCGACCGCTACATCTCCGACCGCTTTCTGCCGGACAAGGCGGTGGACCTTGTGGATGAGGCCGCATCACGGCTGAAGATCGAACTCGATTCCATGCCCACGGAAATCGACATGCTCGAACGCCAGATCATGCAACTCGAGATGGAGAAAAAGGCGCTCGAAAAGGAAACCGACAAGTCATCGGCCGCACGGCTTGCCAAAGTCGGCGAGGAACAGGCGAATTTGCGCGAGCAGTCGGCAGCGCTGATGACCCGTTGGCGCAATGAGAAGGAAGTCATTGAAAAAGTCCGCCAGGCCCAGGGCGGCATCGAGGAACTCAAGACCGAAGCCGAGCGCGCCCAGCGCATCGGCGACCTCACCCGGGCCTCGCAGATCACCTACGGCGACCTGCCGGAACTCGCCAAAACACTCGAATCCGCAAAGCAGGAACTCGCCGCGCTCCAGAAGGACGATGCCATCCTCAAGGAGGAGGTCACCGAAGAGGACATCGCCCGCGTGGTTTCCTCATGGACCGGCATTCCCGTCAGCAGACTGCAGGAGGGCGAGAAACAAAAATTGGTCCGCATGGAGGAACGCTTGGGCGAACGCGTCGTCGGACAAGCGAAGGCGATCCAGGCGGTCTCCAACGCCGTGCGGCGCGCCCGCGCCGGCCTGCAGGACGAGAACCGTCCCATCGGCTCATTCCTGTTTCTCGGCCCCACCGGTGTCGGTAAGACCGAGCTATCCAAAGCGCTCGCGGAATTCCTTTTCGATGACGAAGGAGCGATGGTCCGCATCGACATGTCGGAGTACATGGAAAAACACAGTGTCGCCCGGCTCATCGGCGCGCCGCCCGGATACGTCGGCTACGAGGAAGGCGGACAACTTTCCGAACACGTTCGTCGTCGACCATACTCGGTCGTCTTGTTCGATGAAATCGAAAAAGCCCATCACGACGTCTTCAACGTGCTGTTGCAGGTTCTCGACGACGGTCGCATCACCGATGGCCAGGGACGCACCGTGGATTTCCGCAACACCGTGATCATCCTCACCTGCAACATCGGATCGCAGCACATCCTCCACGAAGACAACGCCGAACAACGCGAGGCGATGGTCACCGAAGCGTTGCGCGGACACTTCAGGCCTGAATTCCTCAACCGCATCGACGAAATCATCATTTTCGACCGCCTCCAGCGCGAGGAACTCGCACAGATCGTCGACCTTCAGCTCGATCGCGTGCGCCGCAGACTCGCCAAACAGGGACTCTCGCTGGCACTCACCGAACAAGCAAAGGACTTGATCGGCAACCGCGGATACGATCCGGTGTACGGTGCCAGACCGCTCAAGCGCGCGATCCAGCATTTGCTGCTCGATCCACTTTCGCTCGACGTGCTGGACGGACGTTTCACCGAGGGTGACGTGATCACCGCTGATGCCCTCGACGGCGGGCTAGTG
>VHCM01000153.1 GCA_016871685.1 Verrucomicrobiota bacterium | reverse complement strand
GGCTTGTCGGGGGAGTCCTTCCAAGGGGCGAGCCAACGGGGCTGTCTCATGGGAGCAAGGCTGCCCGACGTCAGTGCCCACCACAAGGAAAAACAACACAAATTGTCTGTCCCTATGTAGAGAGGGCGAGGTTGGGCGGGGTTCGGCGGGTAGGGCTTGGGGGCGGGGGTGGGGGTGGGGGATTCTCTTGTTTCACGTACGTAAGCCACGCCACACCCAATCATGTCCACCCTTCCGGTTGAACACAGCGATCCGATCAACGCCAGAATTCTGACCGTATCCGAAGACCTTGTTTCCGGATTCCAGCGCCGCCCGTTTGATGTGATCGCTGAACAGTCGGGCCTGCCACTGGACGTGGTGCTGGAGCGGATCCGCGCGATGCTCGAGGCCGGAGTGATCCGCCGTGTGCGCCAAACCTTGCTTTCCACCAAATTGGCACACGGTGCCCTGGTCGCATGGAAGGTGCCTGAAGAACATCTCAACGATGCGTTCGATTTCATGTCACGCGAGGATCCGTTTTCCGGTCATGTGGTGATCCGCTCCACCGATTCGGAGGTTTCCGGGTCGGGCTACCGGTTGTGGACCACGCTCAAGGTGCCGGTGGGCGAGTCGTTGGATGAGCACGCTTCGGCATTGCTGCGCCTCACCGGTGCCGTTGAATACCTGTTGATGCCCGCACGCGGGGTCTTTGCGCTCGGTGTCGGACACGTCCGCCGCCGGACGCTCGAGCCAGGCGACAAGGCCGAGGGGCCGGCGCGAATGATGACCACGGCCACGGTCGATCTGAGCCCCGAGGAATGGAATGTGCTCCTCGCGCTCAAAGAGGAGCTGACCTTGGATGAGATCATCGAGGATCCATGGGTGGGCCGCGCGCGGACTGCCGGTGTTTCCTACGAACGCTTTTGTGAACTTGCCGAAGCGCTCAACGCGAAAAAAGTGATCGGCCGATTCTCGACCTTCCTCGAGCATGTGAAGCCATCCGCATCCGGTGAACGCGTGACGCGTTTCAACGGTCTGTTCCACTGGGCTGTTCCCGCAGGTCGCGAGATCGAGGCCGGTGGAGAGGTCGGCCGACATCACTGCATGACCCATTGCTATTGGCGCGAGGGCGGTCCGCAATTCGGAAACGTCAACATCATGGGTGTGGTCCACGGTACGGAAAAAGAGCGCGTGTTGCAGCACAAAGCGGCGATCGACGAGCACTTGGAGTCCTGCGGCATTCCGGTGTCCTACACCAATGTTTTCTGGGGCGGGCGCTCCGAGATCAAGCCGTCGGAAATCTCACCGATGGTCTATGCGGCTTGGCACGAGCGTCACTGTGCCAACAGTTGACTCCCACGGGATCAATCATCGCTGATCCACCGGTCGAGCGCGTCGAGCAGTGCGTCGCTCCGGTTCACGGCGAGCGATGCATCGGCTTGGATCCTGGTCCGTCTGCCGTCGATGTGGTGGAAGCGGAGGACCAGCGGGGTTTCTCCCGGATTTGCGGCCGCGATGGCGAGGATGTCATCCAAATCCCGTTCGCTGTGACGGGCTGTGGAAAGCTCGAGTTCGACGGGTCCCTTCGGGTTGACCGTCCTGCGCGTTTTCATTTCCGAAATGTCGTGTGCGGTGAGTCTGCGGCGGCTGGTGCGGTCGTCGATCTGTACCGAGCAGCGCAGCCGGACGACTTTGCCCGCTTCGAGCAATCCTTGATCGCGGGCTGGCTGGAATGCCTCGGCCCACATCATGATTTCGGCGCTTCCGGTGAAATCCTCGACCACAAGCACGCCGAAGGGTTTGCCCGACTTGGTGGTCTTGGCCTCGACCGAGCGGATCAGGCCTGCGAAGGCAAGGCGCTCGCGGCCCTGCGTGGGCTCCAGTTCGTCGAGCAAGCCGAACTTCCGGTAGCGGTCCGAGTCGATGATGCTCCGGTGTTTGTCGAGCGGATGGCCGGTGACGTAGAAGCCCAGCAATTCCTTCTCATGAGCGAGTCGTTCGTCCTTGCTCCATTCGTTTGCGTTGATCGCGGTTGATTGGCGCGCCGTCGGTGGAGTGGTTCCGAACTCCATCGCATCGAAGAGCGACACTTGGCCCGTGGCGCGATCGCGTTGTGCGGCGGACGCGGACGACACGACTTGTTCGAGCCGTGAAAACATGGCGAGCCGGGTCTCGCCGGTCCAGTCGAGAGCGCCGGCTTTCACGAGTGTTTCGAGCACGCGGCGGTTGACGACTTTGGAATCCAGCCGATGTGCGAAGTCCTCGAGTGATTTGTACCCGCCGGCGCTCCGTCGCTCGTCGATGGCGGCGGTCATCGCTCCTTCGCCGCAGTTCTTGATGGCGGCGAGTCCGTAGCGGATGCCCGGCCGTCCGTTGGGCGCGGCCTCCGGAGTGAAGCGAAGCGCTGAGGCATTGAGGTCGGGTGGCAGGATCGCGATGCCCATCCGGTGGCATTCGGCGACAAAGACGCTGATCTTGTCGGTGTTGTGAATTTCGTTGGACAGCAGTGCCGCCATGAATTCGACCGGATGATTCGCCTTGAGCCAGGCAGTCCAGTAAGAAATGTGTCCGTAGCAGGCCGAATGCGACTTGTTGAAGCCGTAGCCCGCGAACATTTCGATTTTGTCGAAAATCTGCCCGGCGAGGTCGGGCCCGATGCCGTTGGTTCGCGCGCATCCTTCGATGAAGTTGCCGCGCTCCTCGGCCATCTTGACCGGATCCTTCTTGCCCATGGCGCGGCGCAGCAGATCCGCGCCGCCGAGCGTGTATCCCGCAAGCAGCTTGGCCGCGTTCTGCACTTGTTCCTGGTAGATCATCACGCCGAAGGTGTCCGCGCAGACTTGCTCGAGCAGCGGGTGCTCGTAGACCGGCTTGCGGCGTCCCTTGCGCACCTCGATCATCTGGTCGATGAATTCCATTGATCCCGGCCGGTAGAGCGCGAGAAGGTCGATGATGTCCTCGATGCGTTCGATGCGGTACTTGCGGCAGGTTTCGACCATGCCGCCCGACTCGAGCTGGAACACGCCCATCGTCTCGCCGCGGTTGAGCAGGTCGAAGGTGGCCTGGTCGTCGAGCGGCACCGAGCGCATGTCGAAATCCGGATGTGTGCGCCGGATGTGGTCGACCGCCTCGTGGATGACGCTGAGGTTGCGCAGGCCGAGGAAGTCCATTTTGAGCAATCCGACCTCGGTGATGGCTCCCATGTCGTACTGGGTGACCACTTCGCCTTCGTTGCCGCGGGTGAGCGGGACGTGTTCGTCGAGCGGCCGGTCGCCGATGACGATGCCCGCCGCGTGGAGGCCG
>VHCM01000152.1 GCA_016871685.1 Verrucomicrobiota bacterium | reverse complement strand
GCCGCCCGCGGAAGATCACAACCAGTTCCTGTACCACGATCCAGGCGAACACACCGATCGGCAAATGCAGCAACAGCGGATGAAAACGGCCGAGAAACCGAACGAGATCGGGCATCGCGGAGGGGGCCGATCCAGCCGCAGCCAAGGGCATCGCCACCAACATCGTTGCGGCGATCAAACCGAGAAGGGTCAGCAGCCAGGGCCGACGGACGACGGTGGAGGACGACGATGGCATGCGGAGGAACAAATGGGCAATGAGTCGAATCATCAACCGTAGGCTTTCAGGAACGCGACTTCAATGGCAAGTGGTTCGAAGGCGTTGGTCTCGAGCGTCCGGCGCAGCGATTCGAGCGCACGGATGCGCTGGATCAACCGCTCGGAGGATTCGCCCTCCGCGATTTTGGCGAACATCGCGGCGGAGTCGGCGAAATCCAAGCCGCCCGCCCCGACCCGCACGCGCAACAGATCGGCCATCCACGACATCAACACGTCGAGCAGCCGACTGCGCGCCTGCAAGTACTCCGCATGCGCCGCCGCCTTGTGGAAGTCCTCCCGCTCCTTGAGCCAGGCACCATCGGTCGAATCCTTGTACGCCGCGATCTCTTCCTTCTCCGCCGCTTTCGCCGCGGCATCCGCGGCATCCTTGGCCCGGGCAAGGAACTCCGAAAAGACCGACTTGAGATGCATCGCCGCCACCGGCGTCCCGAATCCGCGCACCGCGGCGTGGTTCAATGCGGCCACCAATTCGGCACCACCATGATCCATCAGCGGACTGCCTCCGGTAAGCGGCACCTGCACACATCGCGAACGGATCGTCGGCAACAAACGCTGCACTTGCTCGGTGAGCAACATCAGCAAGGTGTCGGGCGGCGGTTCTTCCAAGGTCTTCAAAAAAGCATTCGCGGCATTCTCGTTCATGCGGTCGGCCGATGCGATCACGCCCACCTTGAAAACGCCGCGCGGTGCCGACAGATGCAGCGCGTGCTCGAGTTCGCGAATCTCATCCACGCCGATCACCCGCGACTTCTTCACCGGACGCAGGATCCTCACCCATTCGCCGCGCAGCTCGTCGAGCGGCGGCGGATCGGCGTCCAATGGCACCGCCACCGGTTCACCGAACAAATCGTTGCCCGAATCGTCCGCGACTGCAGGGTCAAGCATGCGCACCACCTGCGCCGCAAGCCGCTCCTTGCCGGATCCGCGCGCGCCGCTGATCAAGAACGCATGCGCCAGCCGCCCCCGGCGATGTGCCGAGGCGATCCACTCGAAGGCGGAATCGGCGGATGAGGCCATGCGCCGCGCATCGTCGCCGCCTGCGCGACGCATGCAACCCGAAAAGCAGATTGAACTCTCGACATCTCCAGTGCGCCAGCTCAGGCTCGCGCCATGGATCCGCAGCCCGCATTTGCACCGCCCGGCAGCAAAACGGAATTGGAAGAGGGCGACGCGTTCACTCCGAAGTTCGGAGCCGACGGATTGATCCCCGCCCTCGCGATCTGTGCCGCTACCCGTGAGCCGCTGATGCTCGCCTACATGAACGCCGAATCGCTGCGCCGCACCCTCGAAATCGGCGAAGCGGTCTACTGGTCGAGGTCACGCGGTGAATTCTGGCATAAAGGTGCCAGCTCCGGCCATGTCCAACGCATCGTCGAAATCCGCACGGATTGCGATCAGGACGCGCTCGTCCTCATGGTTGATCAAGTCGGCGCCGGTGCCTGTCATACCGGCCGCGCCTCGTGCTTCTACCGCCGAATCACCCCGACCTCAAACACCTCCGGCTTCACGCTCGAATCCACCGGCAGCGGAAAATCCTTCGACCCAACGGAAGTCTACGGACATCGCGCCAATGACGCCTGAGCCACGCGACTTCCGGATCCACACTCGCGTTTTGAAGAGCGGATTTTGCAATGCTTGCTGAATAGGTAGTCATTCCATGAACGAATATCTCTTCTCTGCTGGCTGATTTTCACAGTTGCCATTCGCCGGCAGAGCCGCTAGTTCTCTCGCCCCCGCGGCGCTGCCGCCCTCCCCCACCACCCTCACCTTCACGCAGCCATGGACATCATCCGCAAGATCGAACAGGAACAACTCAAACCGGATGTCACCCCGTTCCGAGTAGGCGATACGGTCAAGGTCCACTGCCGGGTTGTTGAAGGCGGCAAGGAACGCATCCAGATTTTCGAGGGACTCGTCATCGCCAAACGCGGCAGCGGTGTGAACGCCTCGTTCACCGTGCGCAAGATCTCTTACGGCGAGGGCGTCGAGCGCGTTTTCCCCGTTCACACCCCGCGCATCGCCAAGATCGAGGTGGTCGGCAAAGGCAAGGTCCGTCGCGCCAAGCTCCACTACCTCCGCGGCCGCGTCGGCAAACGCGCGCTGCTGGTGAAGTCGGCGGGCTGAGGCGCGCGCCCCACCCCATCCCGCATCGCGCTTTCCCCTTCCCGGATCGCGGCACCGCCACCATCCTCCTGACGTGCGCCTCCCTTGGCCCATCGTCAGCATCGCCGTCTGCCTGGTCGCCCTCGTGGTCTGGATCGCAGGCACGCGTGATCTGGATTTCGTCACGCCTCCCACCGAACGCGAGCTTGCCGAACTGCGCGGCCGGCTGCGCGTCGAGTTCCCCAACGCGCCCGTCGCGCCCGACCCCTACGAGCTGGCGGCCGACGCTCTGCGCGGACCCGGCTTCCTTCCGGCCCCGCCGATCGTCCTGGGCGATTTGTCACATCGGCCGGTCATCGATGAATTCATCGAACAAGCGGGCCGCGGCGCCGGGCATCTGATGCGGCTCGCGGCACTGCTTGAGGAACGCGGCGAACCAGACCGCGCGCTTCTCGCCTGGGAGCGTGTGCTCGATTCCGCGGAACCCAATCCATTGCAAACCCGGGTGACCCTCAGCCAGATCCGCCGTCTGCGAGGCGAGGCACCCAAATGGAACGTCGGCGGCAGCCAGCGCAGCGAAATCCAACTTCACCTCATGGTCGCAAAACCGCATTTGCGCAAACTCAAGGCGGTCGCGGAGTCATTCGCCATGGAAATCGAGGAAGCCTCGTCGGGCGGTCTCGCAGTGGAACTCCGCATCTCCGCGATCCGCGAAGGCGGTTGGAAAACGACCAACCACCATGGTGTGATGATGCGTCTTTCCGGAACAGGCGACAAGTCGCCGACCACCGCGATGATGGTCTTTCAAGCAGAACCGGGCGATGCGCCGGCGCGATGGCGCATCAAGTTGATCGAACTCCTCGCCGCCCATGCGTCGAGCGGATTCCCGCTCTCGCCGCCACCGCTTGACTCGGATCCATCCGCCAGCGCCGATCCAATCACAGT
>VHCM01000151.1 GCA_016871685.1 Verrucomicrobiota bacterium | reverse complement strand
GCGCGAACCGGTGCCCGTCGAAGACGTCATCGCCGTGCTGGCGCGCGCGCTCGGCGACGCCGAACGCGGACTCGGCGCCTCGCTGGTGCGCGCCGAGGACGAGGCACTGCGGCATCTGGCGGTGAAGTCCGACGGCGACGTGCGCAAGGCGCTGGCCGCGCTCGAACTCGCGGCGCTCACAACTCCCGCCGCGGACGACGGCATCGTGCACATCACGCTCGATGTGGCGGCGGAATCGATCCAGCGCAAGGCGGTCGTGCATGACGCGGATGGCGACGCGCACTACGACACGGCCTCGGCCTTCATCAAATCGATCCGCGGATCGGATCCCGACGCCGCGCTCTACTGGCTGGCGAAGATGCTGCATGTTGGTGAAGATCCTCGATTCATCGCGCGGCGGCTGGTGATCGCGGCATCCGAAGACATCGGGTTGGCGGATTCCTCGGCGCTGCGTGTCGCACTCGACGCCCATCGCGCGCTGGAATTCGTCGGCATGCCCGAGGGGCGCATTCCCCTTGCCCATGCGACCGTGTATTTGGCCACCGCGCCGAAATCCAACACCGCCTACGCCGCGCTCGGACGGGCGATGCACGATGTGACCGAGGGTCGCACGCTGGCGGTGCCCGCGCACCTGCGCACGCCCACGCGCAAGAAGCTCGCCGCGGCATCCGGCGAATCCGCCGCCACGGATGATCTCTACCCGCATGATCACGAAGGCGCGCACGTGCCGCAGGCCTATCTTCCCGAAGGCCGCGTGTACTACCATCCCGGCGATCAAGGATTGGAACAACGCATCCGCGAGCGCTTGGAATTCTGGAGGAGCAGGTTTGACGAGGCGGCGCGCCACCAGCCGCCGGGTTGACGCGGGTCTCCGCGCACGTTCACTCTTTTTCCGGTGTGCCGAAGCGCATCCTGAACCCGCCGCCGTTGAGGTCGAGTTTGTAGGGCAGACGCTCGATGCGGGCACGCACGTCCGCAGGTGCCGCGGCCTTGTCCTGCTCGCTTTCCCACGGACCGCTCCAGACGACGCGATTGTTCGGATCGCGCACGACCACCTCCTTGGATCCGGCGACGCTGCGGATTTCGACGCTGCCTTGGGCATCGAGCATGCGGATGCACGCGGTGGATTCCACCTCGCCCTGCCAGTGGGGCACGTCGGGCACGACGTCCGGCGTCGACAATGGCGCCATGAGTTTCTCCATGCGTTCGCGCATGTGATCGATAACGTCGCGCAGTTCGTGTCCCGGCGCGATGCCGTCGCGCGAATCGGGCCTCAGGCCGAATTCGCCCAGCTGCCGTTCGATCGTGTCGCGCAGTCGGCCCGACCAATCCTCGCCCAACAGATCGGCGGCGCGATCCTCCGGCGCGGGCGTGTTCTTCGAGCGAACGCCCGGCCTCGCTGCAAGCGTGACCTCCAACGGTGACGGCTTCCCTTTGCGGATCACATCGAGCTTCACGACATCACCCGGCTGGTGTTTTGAAATCTCGCGGGTGAGATCCTCCGGCGAGGCCACGGCATTTCCCGAGACGCGGGTGATGAGGTCGTTCACCGCGAGTCCGGCCTTGGCCGCCGGCCCTTCCGGCGCGAGCGAGCGGATCACCACCCCGCCGCCTGCGGCGATTCCCAGATGCTCCGCGAGAAGATCAGGTACTTTTTCGGAATACACGCCGAGGAACGCAGCGGAACCGGCAGGGGGACGCAGCACCCGGGCATCCGGTGACGGCGGTGACTGGCTGGGTCGGGCATTGCGCTCCGCGGCGATCGCTTCGGGCGGCGGCGGCGCCTTGTCCTCGGGTGCTTCGATTGCGAAAACGGACGAGCAGACCGCGAGACCGATAAGGGAAAGTCGGATCGGATTCATGTTCGGATCGGGGAAAGCGAGGCGGCAACCATCATCTGTCTTGGGAACCATCAATCGGCCTTGGCCGGAGCGAGGATGTACTCGACGCGCGGTTGCTCCACCTCGCAGGTGCGGCCTTGCGCGTCACGCAGCGTCACGGTTTCGCGGTACACCACCCGGACCACGCGGTGCGGTTGGGCGTCCGGACCCCAGACGACGCCGTGGTCGCTGGTGGCCCCGAGACCACGACGGAATCCGGCGGGCACAAAGCCGTCGGTGGATGCCGTGGCGGATGCAAACCCGCGCGCTGGTGCAGTGGCATCGGCCACCGGTGAACGCTCGCCATGGGTCGGCAGCCACCACGCGCTCAAGGCACCGAACATCGCCGCGGCCGCAGCGGCCATGACGCGACGGCGATGACGGCGCGGCGCGGCCTGCGGTCGCGACAGCGGAAATGGCACGATGCTCGGCGAGTCGGAGTGAGGCACACGCGACAACGTGGCTTCGAGCGATGAGGCAAGCGCGGGCGGCAGGGCGGATGGCTTCACTGCGGCAAGCGTGGCGGCCAAGCGCGATTCATCGAGCGTGGGCTCGCACCACACGCCGGCGGCAGCGGCATCGAGGCGATCCAGCAACGCCGGGTCGAGGGCGGCGGGCCGACTCTGCCGGAGTGTGTGTTCAATGATCTGGGATGCTTCGGACATGGTGGATGAATCAAATCGACAGGTCCCCCCTGCGGCGCGCGCCGCCGAGGCTTTTCTTCAATGCAGCGAGGCCATAGCGATAGCGGGACGCGGCCGTGTTTTGCGAAATGCCGAGGGCCTCGCCGATTTCCGCAAACGTGCGCTCGCCCCAGATTTTCATCACGATCACCTCGGCGAACTTCGGCGGCAGCTCGCGCAAGCGGGATTCCAATTGCAAGCGCACCTCGTCGTCGGATGATTCCGTATCGAACCATGGATCCTGGCGGTTCGGATCCGACACGTCGTCATCCCCACCCACGAGGATTTCACGATGCTTGCGGCGGTCGTCACGCCGACTCAGGTCGATCGCAAGGCGGCGGATCGCGGTGTACAGGTAGGGCAACCACGCCTCGGTGCCGCCGACAAACGATTCGTTGCGGATTTTCTCGACGAGCTTCACCACGGCATCCTGCAAGACGTCCTCCGCATCTTCATGCCTGCGCGTCTGTTGGCGCGCGAAGAGCAACAGGCGCGGGCCATGTTCTTCGAGCCATTCACGCCATGGCGACGGCGCGGGCGCGGCGGTGGGTACCGGACGGAGGGCGGGGAGCATGGGATCTTCTTCCATGGGTGAGCGCGCCAGAAGCTGGATTTTGTCTGCCGAAACGTCCATCCGCCGGACATGCCAGAGGCACCGGAGCATGTGCCGTGGTCAGCCGGCGAGCAAGGCCTCGGCCATCGCACGGGCTTGGGCACCACCGCCGCCAAGCATCCGCACCAGCTCGCACACCCGGGCCTCGCCACCCACCGGCCGGAGCCGCGAATGGGTGCGGCCGTTCACCACTTGTTTTTCGACGACCACGTGCGATCGCGCGGTGGCG
>VHCM01000150.1 GCA_016871685.1 Verrucomicrobiota bacterium | reverse complement strand
TTTCGTACAAGGTGCGGTCGATCATCGTCACCGCCGTGGTGAATCGCTCGGTGAGCTCGACCTGCTGTGACACAAAAGCCCGCTTGCGCGCGGTCAACTCCTCGAGCTCCTGCTTTTTCCGCTCCAGCTCCTCGCGCTGCTGCTGGATGCGCTGCAATTCCTCCTGCGCGTCCTGCAGCTTCCGCTCGTAGTCCTCGTCATGGTAAGCGGTCGCGTAAGACGGCATTTCCATCTGCGTCGGATGGATCCGGATGCGGTGCGTGTGCTCGGTGGCTGTGGGCATGGACGTGCGATGGTTGAAAACTGACCCGGGCATAGTAGAAACCTGATGATTTGACCAGCAAAATATTTCAGTTTTCTTGACAATTCATCGGCACACCCATCGGACGGCCTCCGCCGAGCCTGGACACCGACCGATTCGCCTCTTGTCAGCCGGGCAGATCCATGTTGATCATCGCGCAACATGAATCCCCGTTGGCTCCCCCTCATTCCGGTCGTCGGCCTGCTCGCCTCATGCGCGCAGGACTCGCTCAGCGGCAACGTTTACTCGCGCGACGAAGCCCGCACAGTTCAAAGCGTCCACCCCGGCCGCGTCGTCGCGCTGCGCCCGGTCAAAATTGAAGGCGGCAGCCAGACCGGGGCCCTGCTCGGCGGAGTCGCGGGCGGGCTGCTCGGCCGCGAAATCGGCGGCAGCCGTCCCGGTCACACCGCGGGAGCCATCGGCGGCTCACTCGCCGGTGCCGCCATCGGCTCACACCTCGAGCAAAGCCTCTCGTCACGCAACGGGCTGGAAATCACCGTTCAACTCGACAAAGGCGACAACGTCTCCGTCGTCCAGGAAGTCAATCCCAAGCAACCCTGGCCGTTCTCGGTGGGCGACCGCGTCAAAGTCGTCTACTCGGGCAGATCCGCCCGCGTCACCCACTGAGCCAAGCCGGAGCCGGCGACACCTGCGGATCGCGCATCAGATATGGAACATGGGATCCGCGTTGCGGGCGACCAGTTGTTCCAGAGTGACCTCATCCAGTCTTGAGCTCAGACCTTGAGAGATCTCGAGCCATGCCTGGCGGACGGCGGGGCCGGATTCGCCGTCTGGAGAAACGGCGCACCGCAGCAGGGAGGGTTCGACGGCTTCGACGATCTGACGGAGACGGATGGCCGCGGGCGGGCGCGCGAGCCGGTAGCCTCCCGATTTGCCGCGACGGCTCTCGGTGAGGCCGGCCCGGCGGAGGTCGTTGAGGATTTGGACCAGGAAGTTCGGGGAGACGGCTTCGCGTTGCGCAAGCTCCTCGAGCCGTGTAAGACCGGGTGCGTCGTGGTGCGCCGCCATGCGCGCCATTGCCCGGCAAGCATACTCCAGTTTCTGGGAGATCCTCATGAACGAATTCAATCCCACGTCCACTGTCGCGGCCAGTCCGAAAGAACTGGCGGAATCGCCGGATCCGGTCGATGCCGTTTGGCGGGAACTCCGCCGCGAAGCAGCCGCATTGGTGGCGGAGGAGCCTGCATTGAAACCGCTGGTCGACGACGTCCTGCTGTCGCGCGATGGCATGGCGGCGGCACTCGCCGCCCGTCTGGCGCGCCGCCTTGCGTGCGGCGACATGCCACGACCACAACTTGAGGAACTGCTCCGGATCCTGTTCGAGTCGGATCCGGCGATCGTGCTCGGCGCGGTGCGCGACCTGTTGGCGGTTCGGGAGAGGGATCCTGCCTGTTTCTCACTGCTGGAGCCGCTGTTGTTTTTCAAAGGATTCCTGGCGCTCTCCGCCTACCGCGCATCACACCGTCTGTGGCACGACGGACGCCGCTGGCTCGCGCTGCATCTGCAAAGCGCCGCGAGCGAGGCATTTGCCGTGGACATCCATCCGGCGGCGCGCATCGGATCGGGCATCCTGCTCGATCATGCCACTTCGTTCGTCGTCGGCGAAACCGCGGTGATCGAGGACAACGTGTCGATCCTCCACGAAGTGACCCTGGGCGGCACGGGCAAGCAAACCGGCGAACGCCACCCGATCGTCAGGTCGGGCGTGCTCATCGGTGCCGGAGCGAAAATCCTCGGACGCGTTGAAATCGGCACGGGCGCGAAGATCGGCTCGGGAAGCGTCGTGCTGGAGGATGTGCCGCCGCACACCACGGTGGCCGGAGTGCCGGCGGTGGTCGTCGGCGAAGCAGCCGAGCAAACGCCGGCGATCGAGATGGACCAGCACCTGCACTGCCAATCGCACATCGTTCATCCCGGCGAAGGCGTGTGAGCGCACCGCACGCCGACCGGTTCACGCATGATGCAGCAGAATCGAGTTGGCGGCGAATTCGCCGGTCGAAATGTCCGAGACGATCACCATCGGATCGCCCGGAGACACCAGTCCCCTGCCCCTGAGCAATCCGGCCCCGAGTTTCACGGTTTCCTCGATGGACCGTGGAAATTCCAACTGGAACGCGCGGACGCCGCGCAGTAGGGCCAACTGGCGGCAGCAATCACCGCACGGAGTGAAGGCGTAGAACGACGCCGTGCGCGGACGCAACATCGCGAGTTGCCGCGCCAACGTGCCCCGGCGGGTGAAGACGACGATGCGGCAACCCGGCAACGAGTCGGCGAGCGTCACGGCCGCGCGCGCGGTGCGGGCGCGCTCGTCGCGCAACTGGACTTGCTGACCGTAGCCGAGTCCGCCGCTGCGCTCGATGCGCGAGCAGACCCGCGTGAGCGTCTCGACGCAGCGCAACGGATGCAGCCCGACGGAAGTCTCGCCCGAAAGCATCAGCGCATCGGCCTCTTCGTAGGCTGCATTCATGACGTCGGTGACCTCCGCGCGGGTGGGTGTCGGATTGCGGATCATCGATTCGAGCAGCTGCGTGGCGACGATCACCGGGCGGCACAGTTCGTGGCATCGCCTGACGATCCGCCGCTGCAGCAGCGGCAGCTCCTCGAATTCCACCTCGATGCCGAGATCGCCGCGGGCGACCATCACGGCGTCCGCGGCGGCGATGATCGCATCCAAATGGCGCACCGCCTCCTGATCCTCGATCTTGGCGACGATGCCGGCACGGCCGCCGGCCGCTTCCACGGCGGAACGCAGTTCGGTGACGTGAGGTGCATCGCGAACAAACGAGCCCGCGATGAAATCAGCGCCGCAGCGCACGGCCAGGGCGATGTCGCCGCGATCCTTGTCGGTGAGGGCCGGCAGGCGCAGGCGCACGCCGGGCAGATTGATGTGGCGGCGCGAGCCCAGCGTGCCCGGCGTGGTGACGGTGCAGACCACCCGGTCGTCGCGCACCACGTCGATGCGCATCAGCAGCGTTCCATTGTCGACCACCAGCGTATCGCCGATGGACACATCGTCCATGAGGCCGTCGTAATTGACCGTCGTCGAATACGGAACTCCGGGCTCGGCACCCTGCTTGCGGAATTCGACCGTGTCTCCCTCTGCAATCACGAACGGCTCCTCCAGATCGCCGGTGCGGATCGATGGA
>VHCM01000149.1 GCA_016871685.1 Verrucomicrobiota bacterium | reverse complement strand
AGCGCACCGTTGAACTTCCCGCCCAGCTCATCGGACTGGGTGACGAAGTTGCGCATGAACTCTGACAGACCCAGGGTGAGCAGCGCGTAATACAGGCCGTCCAACCTGCGCGCGGGCAGGGAGATGATCCAGCCCATCAGACCACCGAGCACCGCGCCCACGAGCAGCATCAGCGGCCACGGGATGGCGTAGGTGACCGAGAGGTACCCGGCTCCGTATGCACCGACACCCACGGTGGCCAACGTGGCGAAGGACTGCAGTCCCGCGGTGCCGATGATCAGCGTCCACATCACGTTGATGGCGGCGTAGATGCAGATGATCCCGAACATGGTGAAGAACCGCTCGGATGCGATTCCGAGGGGCAGCAGCAATAGCGCCAACAAACCCACCGACCAGAACAGCGGCTTCTTGTCGGTGAGCACCATCTCTCGGCGCAGGGTCTTGGGGTTGTAGCGGCCGGAGAGCTTCAGCATCGAGCGCTTGGTGCCGGGCCAGCGGCGCCGCTTGAACACGCGCGTGCTGTTGACCGGCCAGTGCGGGCGCCATGCCCGACGGCCGACGAGGCGGGGTGTCTCACTCACGGACGTCCTCCAGCAGACCACCGAGGCCGCGCGGCCGGAAGATCAAGATCAACACCACGATCGCGAACAGCACGAAGGGCACCAACGACTGCTGCAGGTAGCGGGCGGTCAACGCCTCGGCCAGGCCGATCAAGCCCGCCGCGGCCACCGTTCCCGGGATGGATCCCAGGCCACCGGCCAGCGAGATGATCAACCCGGTAGTCAGCGGCTGCACACCGGATGTGGGGCTGACGAAGAACACCTGCGCCAGCAGCACCGAGGACAACCCGGTCAGCGCCCCGCTGATCGCCAACACCCGCATGCCGGTGCTGCGCACCGACACCCCGACCACCGCGGCACCGAGCGGATCCATCATCATCGCGCGCATCTGCAGGCCGCGCCGGCTGCTGCGCATCCACAGGATCACGAGGGCCAGCATCACCGAGGCCACGATGATCGTGCCCAACTGCTGGTACGACATGCCCGCGGGACCGATCTCGATGCGGCCCTCGCCGAATACCGGGGGCAACGGCTTGTTCTGCGGGCCGAACAGGATCAACCAGATCTGCGTGCCGATCAGCGAGATGGCAAGCGTTGCGATCAGGCTGCGGGTTCGGAAGTTATCCCGGTCCTGCAAGGGCAGGAACGCGATCGCACCGACGAACAATCCTGCCAGCGCCGATCCGAGCATTCCGAAGATCAACACGCCCGCGGAGAGACCCACGCCCTCCAGGCCCCACCCCTCTGCATACTGCGCATACAGCCACGCGGTGTAACCGCCGGCGGTGAAGATGAATCCCTGGGCCAGGTTGAGCATGCCGATGCTGGCCCAGGTCAGGGAGATGCCGATCGCGATCAGGCCATACATCGACGCGAGCACCAGTGCGCTGATCACCACCTCGATCACAGGTGCACCCCCGCTGCCGGTGGCACGTCGCCCAGCGCTTCGCCGACGTCGAGTTTCAAGTCACCCGCGTGCATGCCCAGCACGCGGTCCACACGGCCTTCAATCAATGGCAGGTTCTGCTCGGCGATGATCATCGCGCCATCACCCAGGTCAATTTCCAAGAGCGCCGCAACGAGGTTCAACGAGATTTTCGGCGCCAATCCCAACGACGGCTCGTCCACCAGATAGAGCGATGCATCCGACATCAACGCCCGGCCCACGCTGACCATGCGGCGCTCACCCCCGGAGAGGGTGCCCGCGGTCTGGCCGAGCAGCGGTGCCAACGGCGGGAACACTTCCAAGATCCGCTCGCGCCGCTTACGACGCGAACGCCAGGTGGCTCCGGTGTACGCGCCGGAGTCGAGGTTCTCGCGCACCGACAATCCAGGGAAAATTGCATCGCCCTGGGGGGCGAGCGCGATCCCCCGGCGCACGATCTGCGGAGTCTTACGGCCCATGCCGTGGGTGCGACGACCACCGATCTGTTCCCCGCGGAACAGCACCGATCCATCCTGCCACCCGGTCAAGCCGACGATGGCGCTCAAGAACGTGGTCTTGCCGTGCCCGTTGAGTCCGACGAGGCCCAATCGCTCGCCGGGTTCGATGGTCAACGACAGATCGTGGAGCACACGCACGGGCCCATATCCCGCGGACAAACCTTCGATCTCAAGGATGGCCATTACGCCACGACTTCCCCGGTGATCGGAACATCGAAGTACGCCTGGCGGACCTGCGGCTCGAGGAACACCTTCTCGGGGGGACCTTCCGCGATCACCTGCCCGACGTCGAGGACCAACACCCGCGAGGCGACCATCGCCAGAAGTTCCAAGCGGTGCTCGATCAGCAGCACCGCGATCCCATACTCCTGGGACAGATTGCGCACGATCAGGTCGATCTCGTCGATCTCGGAGCCGGTCAACCCCGATGCCGGCTCATCGAGCAACACGATGCGCGGTGAGCGCAGCAGCAGACTCGCCAACATCAGCTTGCGGCGCTCCAGGGTCTCCAGGGATCCGGTGGGCTGGTGCAACGACGCCCGCATGTGCACGAACTCGGTTGCCCACTCCAACTGCAGCCGGGAGGGGTAAGGCTTATAGGCCTTGCGCGCGGCTTTCAGGGTTTCGGCGACCGTCAACCCGGCCGGAACGATGGGTCGCTGGTAGCTGCGCACCAACCCGCGCGCCACCCGCTCGCGCATCGGCAACTTCGCAACGGACTCACCGGAAAAGACGACGTCCCCTCCGTGCCGCAGTTGGCGGCCAGAGAGGACTTCGAAGAGGCTGGTCTTGCCGGCCCCATTGGGGCCGGCAAGACCGACAACCTCCGCCTGCTCAACTTCGAGGGACACACCCTCGAGGATGCGGCGACCGCCGAGCTCAAGGGTGATCTCGGAGCAGGCCAGGAGCGCCATTCAGTTCTCCTACCGGATGATTACTGCATCCACGGTGGCGGGATGAATGGTGCCTCGGCATCGTCGGCAGGCTCGATGACCGTGTGGCGACCACCTTGAACCTGGTAGAAGTAGTGACTGACGCCTTCAGCTGCGCTGGCGACGTCATTCGGGTAGCTCGGCACAACTCCGTTGGCGAAGTTGAGGTAGCCCGACACACCCTGGGTCGGGTTCGCTGCGATGAACGCGTTCACCGCGGCGAAGTCCGCCGGATCGACGTTCTTCCAGGCGTTCGCCAGGACGTTGACCATGTCGTAGCACCAGGCTGGGTACACCATGCCCATCGTCACATCGTTCGTGCCGGTGGCTGCGTGGTACGCCTCGCGGAAGGCCTTGTCCTCCGCGCTGGTGTTGCCCGTACCGATCACGGTGCCCCAGACGAAGCCCTCGGCGGAATCACCCGCGATGTCGAGGTACTCAGGCTGCGACGGTCCGTACTGCAGATACACCAGCGAACCGTCAACCGGTGCGGCGGCGAACTGCTGCGAGAACGACGCGAGCTCCGCGCCGATCCAGTGATCGACCATGATCACGCCGGGATCATTGG
>VHCM01000148.1 GCA_016871685.1 Verrucomicrobiota bacterium | reverse complement strand
GGGGTGTTGCAGGAGCTGATCGACCGGCGGATCATTCTCGACGAATTCAAGCAACTCGGCGCGGAAATGAGGTCGAGCTCGGTCGAGGAGGAGGTCAAGCGCCAGATCCGCGAGTTGTACAACGGCGATCAGGCGAAGTTCCAAGAAGAGCTCAAGCGCAACCGCCTGACGATGGAGGGGTTCCGCGAGATGACCAAGGAGAAGCTGGTGGTCCAGGCGATGCGGTCGCAGCAGTTTTCCGACGCGCCGCCGCCGCTGCCCGACGAGGTGCGCCGCGAGTACGACGAGGTGAAGCACTCGTTGCGCGACACGTCGGGCGACGTGTTGACCTTCCGCAAGATCTTCATCCCGGCGATGGACCCGCAACAGCCGGCGAATCCTCCCGAGGTCCAGCTCGCGCTGGCCGAGGATATCGTGCGTCGTGCGTCGGCGGGCGAGGACTTTGCCGCATTGGCGAAAGAGCACTCGAGAGACGCGTTCGCCGCGGACGGCGGACTTCAGGAGAACGTGCCACGGGCCGATTTGTCGCCCGAATTCGCGGCTTTGGTGGTGGATGGCGGTGAAGGCCGGTTGGTCGGTCCGCTGCGCGACCGCGAGGGGTTCACGGTGGTGCAGGTGATCCGCATCGAGCACGGCCCCGTGCCGTCGCTTGAGCAGGTGCGCGAGGCGATCGAACAACGGGTGAGCAGGCGCAAGACCTCGGCGCAGTACGAGCGATGGATGGAGTCGCGCCGCAAGCGCGCGATGATCGACATCCGCGATTGATTGCGCGGGTTTGCCGCGGTCACCAGCGCATCACGCGCGAGAGGAAGCGGGAGGAGTCCGGCGATGCGGGCTCGTTGAAGAACCGCGCGGGCGGCGCGTGTTCGGCGACCCGTCCGTCGGCGATGAACGCGACTTCGTCGGCGACCTCGCGGGCGAACCCCATTTCATGGGTGCTGAGCACGATGTGTTGGCCGGCCTCTGCGAGTTCCTGCACGAGTTCGAGCACTTCGGCGGTCATTTCCGGATCGAGTGCGGAGGTGGGTTCGTCGAGGAACAGGACTTCCGGTTGGTGAGCGACGGCGCGGGCGATGCCGACGCGTTGTTGTTGTCCGCCCGAGAGTTGCGCGGGCAGCTTGTGTGCGTGGGAGGAAAGGCCGAACCGCCCGAGCGCGGCGGATGCGGTGTCGCGCGCCGCGCCGCGATCGAGTCCGTGCGCCTTTTCGAGCGGCAGCGCGATGTTCTCGAGCGCGGTGAGGTGGGGAAAGAGGTTGAACTGTTGGAAGAGGAAGCCGTTGCGGCGGCGGTAGGGGATCAGCCCGACCTCCCCGGCGGGCAACGGGCGGGAGTTGACCATCACGGTTCCCGAATCGGGGGTTTCGAGTCCGCCGAGGACGCGCAGCAGCGTGCTCTTGCCGCCGCCCGACGGTCCGATCAGCGCGAGCACGCGTGCGTCCGCGACACGCAGCGTGAGCGAATCGAGCGCGGTGGTCCCGCCGTAGCGCTTCACGAGTTGGTCGACTTCAAGTTTCATGGCGGAAGCGGCGTTCGAGCCAGTGCGCGAGCCAGGCGACCGGCAGGGTGAGCACCAGGTAGCCGATGGCCAGCGGCACGTATCCTTCGAGCCCGGCGTAGGTGCCGGTGATGAAGTTGCGCGTGTTGTAGAAAAACTCGGTGACGCCGATCACGTTGAGCAGCGACGAGTCCTTGATGAGTGAGACGAACGATCCGGCGATGGCGGGAAGCACGCGGCGGAGTGCTTGTGGGATGATGACGTGGCGGTAGACCTGGATCCGGTCGAATCCGACGGCGCGTGCCGAGTCCCACTGGGTGCGGGGGATGCTTTCGACGGCGCCGCGCAGGATTTCCCCGAGGTAGGCGCCGTGGAAGAGCGAGAGGATGAGCACGCCGATGATCGGTTTGTCGTTCCAGCCGGCCGCGCCGAGCGGTCGGGCGAGCAGTGGTGCGAGGATGACGAAGTATCCGAAGAGCAGGTGGACGAGCAGCGGTGTGTCGCGCAGGAATTCGAGGATGCCGCGGCAGCACCAGCGCACGACGACGAGATTCGAGCGTTGGCCGAGCATGAAGAGCAGGCCGATGATCATGCCGCACACGAGTGCGGCGGACGCGATCGACAGGGTGGTGAGCCATCCCTGCCAGAGCATGCCGCGGTATTCCCAGGCGCGCGACCAATCGGTGTGGGTCGCCAGAGCGCCGAAGACGGCGTTGAACAGCGCGCCGAGCAGTCCCGCGACGACGAGGGCCGCAGTGAGGTTGGCGATCCACAATCGGCGGTTCATGATGGAGGCGCTCAACGCAGCAGGAAGGGAATGCCGGCTTTTTCGAAGATCGCCTGTTCCTCGCGCAGCCAGCGGTCGGCCAGCACCTTGAATCCGCCGTCGGCGCGGAATCCGGCGAGAAACGCGTTCACCTCGCGCAGCAGTGTGTCGTTGCCTTTGGCGATGCCCACGGCCCACGACTCTTCCGACACGATGTCCTTCAGCGCGCGGGTGGTGTCGGCATGGCGCGCGGCGTGGCGATGAATGCTGAGTGTGTCATAGACGAATGCGTCCGCCCGGCCTTGCACGACCTCCGCGACGCAAGCGGCCGCGTCCTCGAACACGACGCGGCCCGCGCGGCTGAGCGCACGGGCGGCCCAGGCCTCGCCGGTCGTGCCGGCGATCACCGCGATGCGCCGTCCGTCATCGTCGAGCGCGTCCGCGGATTCGACCGGAGATTCCTTGCCGACCAGCAGCGACAGGCCGGTCCATGCGTACGGATCGGAGAAATCGATCGATTTGCGACGCTCGTCGTTGGCGGTCATCGAGGAGATCACCAGATCGATGTTGCCGGTGCGCAGCGCCGGGATGAGGCCGGAGAAGTCCATTGGCACGATGCGCAGCGGTCTGCCCAGCGAGGCCGCCAGCGCCTTGGCGAGATCGACGCTGATGCCGTCGGGATCGCCGTTCTTGTTCTGCGTTTCGAACGGCGGATAGTCGAGGTCCATGCCCACGCGCAGTTCGCGGACGCCCGAATGGCCCTCCTCCGGCGGCTTGCAGGCGGTCAGGGCGGCCAGGCAGCCCAGTGCGGTGAAGAAGATTCCGCGGCGTCTGTTCATGGAGTGCGATGTTAGGACGCCGCCGCGATTGCGAAAGCCGATTGTGCCGCGGCGTGCGTGGTTTTTCCGCATGGCGGCGCATCGGGCACCGTCATGCGGCGGGCGTCATGCCGTCGGTGAGGGCGCGGACCAGCGCGAGGCATCGGCTTCCCGGCATCACGCCGAGGTTCATGCGGTTCATCACGTAAGCGAACGACAACCCGTTGGATGGATCGCCGAACCCGTGGCTGCCGCCGGCTCCGGGATGACCGAACGCGGTGGTGGACGGTCCGTTGATATCGCGCAGCTTGCGGCCGTCGGCATCGAGCGGGTCGAGCTGGGTGCCGCAGGTGAAGGTGGTGGGCCGCAACAGCACGCGGTCGTCGGCGCTTGAGCGTGCGGTGGCGAGCGCGCGCCGGACCGCGGGCGACAGCGGGCTTTCGATCGCGCCTGCGGCCGCTTGATAGAATTTCGCCACGGCGCGTGCGCTGCCGATGCCGCCGATCGCGGGCAGCGATGCCGACCACGCATCGGGGCT
>VHCM01000147.1 GCA_016871685.1 Verrucomicrobiota bacterium | reverse complement strand
TTCACATCGAGTTGGTCGAGCAGGCGTTCGACGATTTCGAGGCCGGAGGGCGGGCCTTGGACGATGATTGAGTTGGTGATGTTGTCGGCGACGAGCAGGGTGCGGCCGACGACGACGGATTCGGGTGCGGTGCTGATGGATGGGTCGCCGAGGCCGCCGCCCGAGCCACCGAAGCCGGAGGATCCGCCGAAGCCCGAGGAGCCACCGAAGCCGCTGCTGCGCGAGCTGCGGCTATTGCGCGAGTTTGAGTTCGAGCCGAAGTCGCTCTGGCCGAATTGCGAGCGCGACTGGGTTTGGTTTTGGGTGGGCATGCGCGATTGCTGGGTGCCGCCTGTTGATCCGCCTGAGATGCTGCCGCTGCCTTCGCCGCCGCCGGTGAAGGCGCGGTTGAGGGCGTCGCCGGCGATGGGGAGGAATTCCGAGACGGTGAGGAAGCGGAGTTTGCGGCGCAGGAAATTCTTCTCGCTGGTTTCGACGTCGAATTCGCGCACAAGGCCCTCGACGAAGAGGATGTCGACGGGGCGGCCCATGACGAAGATGCGGTTGGTGCGCGGGTCGGGGAGGATTTGGATCGGCGTGGTTTCGCCGGCACCGGTGCCGCTGCTGGTGCCGAGGGCGGCAGTGCCCGCGACGGCTGGTGCCGCGCCGCCCTGGACGGCGGCGGGTTGCGAAGGAGCGGTGCGTTGCACGCCGGCGGTGGTCTGCGCGCTTTGCTGCGCGTTCATCAGCTCGCCGATGGTGGTGGCGAGTTCGGTGACGTCCGAGTATTTTACCTGGATGAAGCGGGTGGACTGGACCGATCCCGGCACGTCGATTTCCTCTTTCAGTTTGATCAGGCTGCGGACGAGCGAGGCTTTTTCGGTGACGACGAGGGCGGCGGCGTTGGGCACGGCGGCGATCGATCCGTAGGGGCCGAACTGACCGATGATTTGCGTGAAGATGCTTTGGGCTTGGTCGGGTTTGACGTGGGAAAAAGTCATCACGTAGGTGATGACGGCATCCGTGTCCGGCAGCGGCGTGTTTTCGTTGTAGATCATCAGGTCGATGTTGGGCGGGCGCACGCCGCCGGTGCCCAGGGTGAGGATGTCGAGTTCGGGGTCGTTGGGATGCGGGACGAAGACAAAGTTTTCGAGCACCGCGGCTTTGCGGAGCAGTTCGGCCGCTTCGGGATAGGTGAGGGGTTTTTCCGAAGGGAAGACGAAGGGGAATTCGGCGGAAGCGGCGGCGCTGGTGACGATCACGCGGCGGCCGGTGTATTTGCGGTACAGGTTCGCGAGATCGCTGCCCTTGAGAGCGGGCTCGATGAAGTCGGCCGAGTCGACCATCGGTTCGGCCGCGGGTCCGGTCGGCGGAGTGGTCGTCGCATCAGCGGCCGTGTCCGTCGATGCGGCGGGTTCGCCGGGTGGCAGCGTGGCATTCGCCGGGGCCGGAGCCGTCGTGTCATTGGCCGCGGCTGGTTGTGTGGCGGGACGCGTCGGCCGTGGCAGTGGTGGTGTGGGCGGGCGGGTGCCGGGGACGGCGGGAGGTGTTTGCGTGTTGGTGTTTGGAATGAGGCGTGGCCGCGGCCGGATGGCCGGCTTGGGCGTGGTGCCATTGGATTCCGCGGTGGGCACGGCGGGCGGCGGTGGCGTGGGTGCCGTGGGTGCCGTGGGTTCGGTCGGCGGCGTTTCGCTTGCGGGTTGGGCGAGCGCGCAACTGGCACCGACGAGCAGGGCAAGGATGAGGCGATGGAAGATCATGGAAACGGATGGGTGAGGGGAACGAAGAGAGAGAGGTGCTGCGGTGGGCGTTGCGGTGGCGATCACCGTTGCGGTCGGCGCTGGCCCGAGCCTTGGCCTTGCGGTCGGTTGAAGCGGCCGCCTTGCTGGGGTTGTCCGGTTTGGGCGTTGGGCACGATGCGCGGGCGCGGGCGACCGCCGGGCTGGCCTGCGGGTTGCGGTTGACCTGCGGGCGGTTGGACAGCGACGGGTTGTCCTGGTTGACCCGGCTGGCCTTGGGCATTCATTTGCATGGCTGGTCGCGCTTGCGGTTGGGGTGCGCGCGCGGCGAGCGCGGCTTGGTCGAAGACGACGGTGCCGGGTCCGGTCGGGGTGTTGAGGTGGACCTTTGAATTGAGCGGTTTGTCGCGATCGATCTCGACGCGATCGATGGTGAATCCGTGGGCGGCATTGGATTCATTGCTGAAGACGTGGATGCGTTTCTCGCCGCTTTCTTTGGACTTGGTGCCGAGGGTGACGCGGTAGCCGCCGCTGACCGGCGAGATGCCGAGCAGGCTGTATTCCTCGAGGGGTGCCGCGTCGGGTGCTGCGGTGGGGGCCGGCTTGGTGGTGAACGGCGAGTTTTCCCAAAGCGATTTGTATTTGAGAATCGGCGCCTTGCGCGGGATGTCGGCGTGTGCCGCACCGCTGCAGACCGCCGCAGCCACGATGCCCGCCAGCAGGCGTGCGGTGGTGCTTTGAAATGGATGGATGCTCGTGTGCATAGCGGGTGATGAAACGATCAGCCTTCCGCGACGAGCGGAACGAACCATTGTTCGATGATCGCCTTGCAGTCGATCTTCGAGTCATCGTCCTTGTTGGGTGAAAGGTTGATGCGGGTGGCGCCGCGGAACAGCTCCGGCGAGTTGAGTTGATCGAACCACTTGTAAAGCGCTTGTTCCGGGCCGGTGAGCGTGATCTCGATTTTCGCGCGATGGTAGTGGCGGCCTGCGGTGGTGTCGGACGGCAGTGGTTTTTGCGATTTGATTTCGAGCGATTGTTCCTTGGCGGCGCTTTCGCAGAGTTGCTGGAGTTGGGTCTGCACGTCCTGGTTGGCGGCGGGTGCCGGTTCGTGCTGGGCGAGCCACTCGATTTCCCCGGCGACTTGTTCGCGGCTCGCCTGCACCAGCTTCGCGGTCTCGAGCTGCTGGCGCGCCTGCCCGAGGCGGATCTCGGCCTGCCCTTGCTTGTCCTTGAGCACGCCGAGGCCAAGCAGGTTGACCACGAGGAATCCCGCCGAGGAGAAGAGGACGATGAGTTTTTTCTCGCGGGGAGACATGATCGGATGGGCGGGGTCGGCGCGGGCCGGGGATCGACTGAAGAAACCCCGCGGGAGCGCGGATTTGTCGGTCAGGGTTGGGGTTCGCTGCTTGGAATTTCGCCGGAATAGACGAATTCCCAGCCGCGGCTCGACTGGTTCGGCTCCGGGGTTTCCCAGGTGAAGCGGGTGAGTTCGTTGTGTTTGGTGATGCCGAGGCTGAAGTTGTTCACGGCTTGGAGTTGCTGGGCCTCGCCTTGCAGCTTGATTTCATCGGCGGAAATCTCGGCGTTCTTGAGGCGCAGGCCGGGCGGGATGCGGGTGGCGATGCGGTAGAGGATGTCGACGGGGGCGTTGCCGAGATCGACCACCGGCAGGAGTTCCTGCCACTTCGCATTGTGAACCGCGTAGGCGGCGGCATCGGGCGCGAGTGCTTCGGCCTCGGCCGTGAGGCGCTTCGCTTCGCGGTGATCGCTCCAGATGCCGAAGCCAAACCAACCGATGAGCCCGAGGTAGAGCACGGCCGCGGCGGCGATGCCGGCGACGAGGTTGCGGCGCTTGGTGGCGGCGCGGCGTGCGGCGCGCACGTCGGCGGGCAGCAGTTTGCTGAGCGTGGCGGGCAGCACCGGAGCCGGGCGTGGCGTGCATGCCACCTCGAGGCCGAGGATGCGTTGCAACGCGGTGACGTCGGTGTCGTCGGCCGATGTCCAGAGCAGCACGCGCGCGGGGTGCGGGTGGATCGCTTGCATCGAGAGTTGCGCGAGTGCGAGCCGGATGTCGCGCGCGAG
>VHCM01000146.1 GCA_016871685.1 Verrucomicrobiota bacterium | reverse complement strand
CGGGGTGCGGGTGGATCGCTTGCATCGAGAGTTGCGCGAGTGCGAGCCGGATGTCGCGCGCGAGGGATTCGCCGGGCGCGGGTCCGTCGTCGGTGGTGGCTTGGAAATAGACCGGTGCGCCGTGATGGAACAGCGCGAAGACCCAGCGGCCGAACTCGCGCCAGACGGCGACCGCATCGCCATCGACCGGGAAGGCGCGCGCCGAAAGATCGAAGGCTTGCGGGCTTTTGGCGGGGAGTTCGCCATCACCGGGCGGCCGCAGCTCGACCGCGAGCAGCACCGTGCTTTCCGCTTCGCGCGCGACAACGAACACATCGGTGAGCTGGCCGGCCATCGGGTCGGGACGAAGGCCGAGGCGCTCGGCATGCAGCGCGGCGAGGTCGGCGAAGAGCGCGTCGTCGTCGCTGGTGACGCGCATCGGCACGGCGGTGAGCGCGCGCACCGGAAAGAGCAGCGTGAGCGGGGCCGACGGGATCCCGCCGACATCCGCCGCGCGAGGTTGCTCGCCCGCGGCGAGGAGTGAGAACGGCCCGTCGTTCTGGCGCGTCCAGAGTTCCCAGCCGGATTCGCCGGGGACGAGCAGCGTGTGTGGAGTGGATTTGTTCATGGCAGGATTTCCTCGGTGCGTTCGAGAATGACGGGTCTGGCGTTGCGGTTGCGGACGACGAGGTCGATGCGGCGCTTCGCACCGGCGGATTGGCCGATGCTTTCGATGCGCACGGTGGAATCGTTGGCGGTGAAGCGGCGGGCGATGTCCGGGCGAGCATTGGCATCGGCACCCAGCAGTTCAAGCGCCGCCGCGGCATTTTGGAACGGCATGTCGTCCTCGGTGTCGCGCAACCCGTCGTCGCCGCGCACCATTTCCGGGATGAGGTCGGCCACATCCACCGGCACCTCCGCAGCCATCGCGATCTTGAGCGCGTCGGCCTCGTTGACGTCGAGTGGTCCGCTGCTCCAGATGGTGAACCAGTCGTCCCAGTCGGGCCGCAGGGCTTCGACAAAGTCCATCCCGCGCACGAGCCGCATCTCGGAGAGATCGTAAAAAGGCCGGTTGAACGGCTGATTGATCCGGCCCGCTTTTTCGTAGTCGTCGATTTCCGCGCCGTTGAGCGCGGAGTTGTCGTCGGCATCGACCCAGTCGCCCAGCGCATCGGCGACGGCTTGGGCGTCCTCGAGTTCCATGCCCCATTCCATGAAGATCGAGCGCAGCAGCGGCTTATCGTCCTGCAACAGGATGGCGTTGATGTTGAACCGTCCGCCTTCCGACACGATGCGCGCCTCGAAGCCTTCGCCGGTTTCCTCGTTCAAGCGGCGCAGCAGTGGATCGCTGCGGCGCACGGCCGGATTGGACGCGACGGCCACGCCCATCTCGGCGATCTGGCGCGCGCGCGCGCCGTGGATCTTGGCGGTGGCGAGTTCGGTGTCGAAGGTGATGACCCGCAGCACCGTCATCGACGCGAGGCCGAGCACGCCGATGAGCCAGATCACGGCGAGCAAGGCCGCGCCGCGCGCGCGGGATGCGGGTGGCGGAAGGTTGTTCATCGCGGTGGTTCGTTGCGCGGCACGTTGAGTCTCGGGCGCGGGGTCGCACCGCCTGCGCCCGGGTTGTTGCCGCCGTCGGTATTATTACCGTTGTTGCCGTCGCCGCCCTCGTTGCTTCCATCTCCCGCGCCCGGGTTGCCGGGATTCGGCGCGCCGCCCTGCATCAGTTGCTGCATCAGCATTTCCGGGCTCAACTTCGGCGGGATCCAGAAGACGTGGCGCATTTCACTGCCCTTGGCGCCGACGGCCATCGTGAGCTCCAACTGCAACGGCAGCCGGCCTGGGATTTCCCATTCGTATTCCCAATCTTCCGAGCGACCATCCCAGACGCGCCATTCGAACAGCGCGACATCGTTGAGCAGGACGATCTCGGCGAAGGGTTTCGCATCGGCAATGCCGCCCGACGACATCGAATCGGGCTCCTCGATGATCTCGTCCTCGTAATACGAGAGCACGATGTCGAGAAAACCGCTGCGGCGCTTGACGGTCGTCAGCCGCACAGCCTTGGCGATGCGGTCCTGGCCGCCCCAGGTGAAGGAAAGCGGCACGTTCTGCAACGTGAGTTCCGAGAGGTGCTGGGCACCCGAATCCTTTGAGCGCAGTTCGAGCCGCGCGTTGGCGGGCATCGTCGAGAACCGCCGGCCGAGCAAATCGAAGAACGCCTGTTGCTCCATCTCGACGCTCTGGGTGGCGACGATCGTGTTGCCGAGCGCAAGCGACGTGCGGGCGATGCCGAAGACCATGCTGGTGATGATGGCCAGCAGGCCGACCGCCAGCACGACCTCGAGCAACGTGAAGCCGCCGCGGGCGTCGCGCGATCCGCCCCGCATCGGGCGCGCTCTGGATGTTCGGTTTGTCACAGCGGTTGGTACATCCGGCCGTAGCGCCACGTTTCGACGCTGCGCTCCTGGCGTTGACCGTTTTCCTTCCAGAGCGCGCGCACCTCGATGTGGTACATGTCCTGCAGGAGCTGGCCGTCCTCGTTTTCCATATCCTCGATGAGTTTGACGCTGGTGAGGAATTTCACCTCGTTGCCGGCCGAGCCGGATTCCGTCTCGACCTCGCCTTCCTCGAGCATCGGCTGCGACAATGCCTCGTCGAGCGCGCTCTGCATCATGCGCGTGATCCGCAGTTCGCTCTGCGCGAGCGAGGCGACCTTGCCCATGCGGTGCATCGCAATAGTGAGGCCGGTCGCCGCCGCGCCGAAGACGGCGAGGGCGAGGATCATCTCCAGCAGGAGGAATCCGCGCCGCCGGGGCGATGGAATAGCGAAGTTCATCGGGCTTCGAGTCGGCTTTCGCGAATGCTGGCGGTGAGCGGATGGTAGATGTCCTCGGCCCAGCTTTGATCGAGCTCGAGCCGGATCGACACCGGCTCGCACAGCCCGTCGGGGTCGAAGCGCCAGAGGTGGATCGCGTTCTTTTCCGCGGGCAGCCAGCGTTGGGAATTCCAGCGCCGCACGGCCAGGCTCATGCCGTTGGCGACGGTGTAGCCACCGCCCGACGCGCCACCATCGACTGCGGCCGCGCGCCGGTTGCGCTTGCGGCTGAAGTGTTGCTCGATCTCGGTCATCGCTGCGCCAAGCGTCATCAAGCGCACCGAACCTTCACGGAAGAGCAGTGCTTGCGGGGCTTGCTCGAGCACCGCCTTGGTACGGGCCCGTTTGGCGAGCGCCTCGATTTCACCAGACGCGGCACGCAGGGCGCGCTCGTCGGAAGAATAAACCATGAAGCCGGCCGCACCGCCCATCACCAGTGCCGCGACCGCGAGGACCAGCACCAGCTCGATGAGCGTGAACGCGCGGGCAAACTCATTCCTCCTGGCTGCTGCGGTCATCGCCGGTGTTGTCCATGCCGTCCGGACCCTTGCTGGTGATCTCAAACTCGTTGGCGCGTTTCTTTCCGGGGAAGCGGTAGCCGTAAGGTTGGTTCCACGGATCGGTCGGGACCCGGCTCATCGTCTGCACCCACACGCGTGGCACGGGAGCGCCCGATGGTTTCTCAGCGAGCGCCCGCAGACCCTGGGCGGTGGTCGGGTAACTGCCGGCGTTGAGCTTGTACATCTCCAGCGCGCTCGCGAGGCTCTTGAAGTCGGCATCAACCTGTTTCATTTTGGCTGCGTCACCGATGCCGCGCATCATGAAGATCGAGCCGCCGAGGATCATCGCGATGATCCCGAGGACGATGACCATTTCGAGCAGGGTGAATCCGCGCGGGGCGCGGCGGGCGTGGAGGGCTTGGTTTCTCATGGTGGGTCGGGGGGTCCGGT
>VHCM01000145.1 GCA_016871685.1 Verrucomicrobiota bacterium | reverse complement strand
ATAACCAATAACCAATCACCAATCACCCTCTTCAACTTGAAACTGAACACTTGAAACTCTCTACCCCCCTTCCCGACTTCAGCGCACTTCGAGCTGCAGAGGTGCCGGGCCATGACTGCTCCACTCGATCGTGAATCCCTCGTGCAGCGGAGCGCTGCGGCTGTTCCAAAGCGTGAGGACCGATCCGGTCGGCGCGCTGACGCGGAACCGTCGTTCGGTGTAGGTGGCGATGCGGAACTCGGCGGATTGGAATCCGCCTGCGTTGAGGTCGGGTGACGCCGCTTCGATGGGATCGCCGAATTCGAGCTTCAGCTTGGTGCCATCGGGGCGGACGAGATCGAGCCGATCGTCGTCGATCTTTTTCTCGAATCTCTCCTCGCGCTCGCGCTGCTTGCGGCGCTCGTCCCGTTCGTCGCGTTTGTCGCGCTCTTCCTCGTCGTCTGGTTTGCTTCCACCGCCGGACGCCGGGTTCGAGTGGACATCCGGCACGCGCACGCGGATCACGAGGCGGGTTTTCGCCGGGTCCAGGTTGCCGTGGTCGGCGATGCGGCCGCCGAGCGAGATGACGCCGCGCTCCTGCGTAATGTCGAGTTCGAGCTGCGCGCCGCCTTGCGTGGTGCCGCGCAGCGTCGTGCCGGTGAATGCGTTGTTCGGCCGTGCGGCGGCGCTGATGCTGTCGCGCTCGATGCGGCGCAGCAGCTTGCTGCCGTCGGCGCGGGTCTCCTCGATGCCGTAATCGAGCTTGAGCGCCAGTTTCCACGACACCGGCTTGCCGGTCGATCCGCGCTTGGGGGTGATGTGGAGTTCTCCCTTGGCGTTGATGTCGAAGCGGAAGTGTTTATCGTCGTACACCGCGTGGTATTCGAGCCAGTTCGGATCCTTGAGCAATGGCAGCAGCGCCAGTGCCTGCGGTGGCAGCGCGGGCAGGAGGAGACCGAGTGCGAGAGCAGCGAGGGCGGGACGACGGATGGCGGCATTCATCACAGGTAGGAGGTGAGTCGGGCGACAGTCTCGCGGTCGAGGCGTTTGACCAGAGCGACGACCAGCGCGATCAGGTGCAGGTGGTCGTTGAGATCGATCACCCCGTTGTGCGAGTGAATGTAGCGGGCGGGCACGCCGAGCACCACGGAGGGGATGCCCTCGTTGGCGAGATGGAATGCACCGGCATCGGTGCCGCCGGTGCGACGCACGGCGACTTGGTGCGGGATGCCTGCCGCCACCGCGGTGTCGATGGCCAGCCGCGCGAGCCGCGGGTTGGCGATCGCCGTGGGATCGAACAAGCGGATCTGCACACCGCCGCCGAGACGGCCCTGCGATTCCGCACGGGAAAACCCGGGCGTGTCATCGGCGGGCGGACCTTCCAGCACGATCGCGACATCGGGTTTTGCCGTGGCCGCGGCCGTCCGCGCTCCGCGCAGCCCGGTTTCCTCTTGCACCGTGCCGCACAGGATCAGGCGGTTCGGCCGAGGTGAATCGGCCAAGATGCGACCGGCTTGGATCACCGCCGCCATGCCCACCCGGTTGTCGAAGGCCTTGGCGAGGTAGCGGTCGCCGCAAGCCATCGGCGAGAAGACCGACACCGGCGCGATCGGATCACCCAGCGAGATGCCGAGATCCTGCTCGACCTCGGCACGCGACGACGCGCCGACATCGATGTAGAGTTGGTCGATCGTCATGACCTGGCGACGCTGCGATTCCGGCAGGAAATGAGGCGGGCGCGAACAGACGACGCCCTGCACCTTCGCGCCACGACGCGTGAGCACCTCGACGCGTTGCGCGAGCAGGTTGTGTTCCCACCAGCCACCCACCGCGACGAACTGCAAAAACCCGTCGACCGTGATCTGCTGCACGAGGAAGCCGACCTCGTCCATGTGACCGGCCACCATCACGCGCGGACCCTCACCGTCCAACTCGCACATCACCGAGCCATTGCGATCCGCCGACAACGTGCCGCAGCCGCCGAGTTCATCAACGAAGATCGCGCGCACTTCGTCCTCATGACCCGGCACCGCGTGGGCTTCGGTCAGTTCCTTCAACAGCGAAACGGCTTTGTCTTTCACGCCCGTCATTCTGACAAGGCATGGCCCGCGATCCAAGCGGCAAATGATGTCGACGGAAAACGCGGGTCGCGGCAGCGCATTCGCGTCCAAGGTAGGGCTGGTCGTCTCTCCTTCGCGCGGTGCGCTTCGAAGGACAGGCCTCGACCGGCCCACTCTTGCGGCGCAGTCGGCGGGTGGGATGTCACGGACGAGCGGAATGTTCTCTGTCCGGAGGATGGGCATCCATGCCTGTCTCGGGTCTCGGACGACCAAGGCTGGTCGTCCTCTACCGTGTCAGATGATGCAGGCTGGAAGCCCGCGGTCCATGACAGGCAAGGATGCCTGTCCTTCAATCGAGATGCTGTTGCGCGGATTCATCGCAGAGCAGATCACGGGCGGGCCGCCCGTGCCCCCCTTGACGAACAAATCACGGGCGGGCCGCCCGTGCCCCCCTTTGCACGTGTCTCCCTTGACGAGCAGCGTTCCTCATCACGGGTCGTCGCCGAGCAGCGCTTGCACCATGGCGGGGTCGGTGTTGCGCGGCGTGCGCGACTCGGCGAAGAGATCGTCGGCCAGCGCTTGTTTCTCCTGCTGCATGCGGTGGATCCGTTGCTCGACGGTGTCCTGGCAGATGAGTTTGTGGACGAAGACCGGCTTGTCTTGGCCGATGCGGTAGGCGCGGTCGGTCGCCTGCGCCTCGACGGCGGGATTCCACCACGGGTCGTAGTGGATCACGGTGTCCGCCGCGGTGAGGTTGAGCCCGGTGCCGCCGGCCTTGAGCGAGATCAGGAACAGCGGGACCTTGCCGGACTGAAACTCGGCGACGAGCGCGCCGCGGTCCTTCGACGAGCCGGTGAGTTTGAGAAAGGGAATCGATTGGCGCTCGAGGTGTTGTTCGATCAGCGAGAGCATCGAGGTGAATTGCGAGAACAGCAGGATGCGGCGTCCTTCGTCGACGAGCACGCCCAGCAGTTCGGTGAGGAAATCGAGTTTCGCCGATGCGCCGGCATGGCGCGCGAAGTCGTCGTCGAGCAGGCGCGGGTCGCAACAGATCTGGCGGAGCTTGAGCAACGCCTCGAGGAAGACCATCTGGAATCCATCCATGCCGCGGGCGGCGATCGCCTCGCGCACGCGCTTGTTCATCGTCGCGCGCACGGTTTCATAAAGATCTTTCTGGGCGGTGTGCAGTTCGATCAGGTGCACCAGTTCGGTCTTGGGCGGCAGTTCCTTGGCAACCTGGTCCTTGGTGCGGCGGAGGATGAGCGGCGCGAGGCGCTGGCGGAGTTCGGCGGCGCGTTCGGCATCGCCGTGGGATTCGACCGGCCTGCGGTAATGGGCATCGAAGCGTTCCTGGCTGCCGAGAAATCCGGGCATCAGGAAGTGCATGAGGCTCCAAAGTTCGCCGAGGTGGTTTTCGACTGGCGTGCCGGAGAGGCAGAGGCGTAAGTCGGCATCGAGCGAGCGGGCGGCTTGGGCGACCTTGGCCGACGGGTTTTTGATCGATTGCGCTTCGTCGAGCGCGACGATGCGGAATGGGAACGATCGCAGCGCGTCGATGTCGCGGTGGAGCAGCGCGTAAGAAGTGAGCACCACATCGGCATGCGGAATCACCGCGTGGTCGCGGTGGCGTCCGGCACCGTCGAGCACGAGCACGCGCAGGCCGGGGGCGAAGCGCCGCGCCTCGGCCTGCCAGTTCGGGATCACCGAGGTGGGCGCGATCACCAAGGCCGGCCTGCCCTGCAGGTGACCCGCTTCCTTTTCCGCGAGAATGTGCGC
>VHCM01000144.1 GCA_016871685.1 Verrucomicrobiota bacterium | reverse complement strand
GTGACGGAGCCGCCGCCCACCGAGAACGAGATGCGTGCGATGCGCTTTGCCTGGCGGATCGTCAAGCATGTGAAATCCAATGCGATTGTGTTCGCCAATGCCGACCGCACACTCGGCATCGGAGCCGGGCAGATGAGTCGGGTGGATTCCTCAAGGATTGCGGTGTGGAAGGCGGGTGAGGCCGGGCTTGACCTGAAGGGCAGCGTGGTCGCATCCGACGCCTTGTTTCCGTTTGCCGACGGCTTGCAGCATGCGATCGACGCGGGGGCTCGCGCTTGCATCCAGCCGGGCGGATCGATCCGCGATGCCGAGGTGATCGCCGCGGCCGATGACGCCGGCATGGCCATGGTGTTCACGGGCCACCGTCATTTCCGGCATTGACGCTGGTCATCGGTCATCAGTCATCGGGCATCAGTAAGAACACGAGGAACTTTTCACGCGTGGCCCTGCCTGTTTTCGAGATTGCCGATGCGCTTCGTGAGGCTGTCGCCGCGGGTCCGCGCTCGCGGGTGTTGTTGAAGGCACCGACCGGATCCGGGAAATCCACCGAAGTGCCGGGCATGCTGTTGGATGCCGGTGTGGAGGGCAGGGTGGTGGTGATCGAGCCGCGCCGGATGGCCGCCCGGCTGCTTGCCGGATGGGTGGCGCGTCAGCGTGGCGGCACGCACGGCGGCGAGGTGGGGCATGCCGTGCGATTCGATTCGCGCTATGGCCGTGACACGCGTATCCTCTACATGACCGACGGCGTGTTCCAGCGCTGGCTGCAGGAGAATCCGGAACTGCATGGCGTGGGTGCGGTGGTTTTCGACGAATTCCACGAACGTCGGCTTGCGGTGGATGTCGCGCTGGGTCGTTGTCTCGATCTTCAAGAGCAGTCGCGTCCGGACCTGCGCTTGGTGGTGATGTCGGCCACGCTCGAGACCGGTCCGCTTGCGGAGTTTCTCGTCCCAGTGAAGGTGCTTGAAGCGGGCGGGAGAACTCATCCTGTCGACATCCACTACCGACCGGCGCGTCCGGTGTCGAACGACCGGCGGAGTGGTCCACCCGCCGAGGCTCCGGTGTGGGAGCGCATGGTGGCGGTGTGCCGCGAGGCGATGTCCATGCCCGATGCGGGAAACATCCTGATGTTCCTGCCCGGGACGCATGAGATCCGCAAGACGATCGACTTGTTGGAAACAGGTTCGCTCGTCCGTGGTTGGGATGTGTTGCCGTTGTACAGCTCGCTGCCCCCGGCGGCGCAGGAAGCTGCGGTTTCCCCCGGCCCACGGCCAAGGATCATCGTGGCAACCAACGTGGCGGAGACCTCGCTGACGATCGACGGCGTGCGCACGGTGATCGATTCCGGGTTGGCGCGCATCGCGGCGTACGAAGCACGGCGCGGGATCGACACGTTGTTGGTCGGTCGGATTTCACAGGCATCCGCCGACCAGCGGGCGGGCCGTGCCGGGCGAACGGCGCCTGGTCGGGCATTTCGATTGTGGAGTGAGTCCGAGCACGCGCGCCGTCCGGCGTTTGAGATGCCCGAAGTGCGACGGGTGGACTTGGCCGAGACGGTCTTGTTGCTCAAGGCGGCGGGTGTGCGTGAGGTCGCGCGGTTCCGTTGGTTGGACTCGCCGATGGAGGATTCATTGTCGCGCGCCGGACGTTTGTTGCATGATCTGGGTGCGCTCGATGATGCGGGTGATCTTACCGAAGAGGGCAGGAAGATGGCAGCCCTGCCATTGGAGCCGAGGTTTGCCAGATTGATGCTGGCGGGATGCGAGCAGGGTTGTGTCGCCGAGACCGCGTTCATCGCCGCGGCGGTGCAGGGCGACGGGATCTTTGTGAGAAAACGCGGTGGTGTGGGTCGCGGCGATTTCATCCATGAGGGTGACGGCACGGATTTCGCCGGAGAATGGCGTGCGTTCGAGACGGCGATGGAAACTGGCTTCGATGCGAGGCGTTGTGGTCAGTTCGGGATCCATGCGCGTGGTGCGCGGGAGATCGCGCTTGGATTCGACCGCCTGAAGCAACTTGCCGAACGGTTCGGCTGGGTGTGGCATCCAGTGGATTTCGTCAATCGTCGCGACGCGATCGGCCGCGCGATGCTCGCGAGTTTCAGCGACCGTCTGGCGATGCGGTTTGGGCAGGGCACGCTCGCGTGCCGGTTGGTCGGCAATCGACGCGGCAAGCTCGATGACGAATCCTGCGCGAAACACGCCGCCGCATTCGTTGCTTCCGAGATCACCGAGGTCGAGGCGCGCGATGTCGTCGTTCATCTCCGGCGTGCGACAGCAATCGACCCCGCGTGGATCGACGACCTGTTTCCCGGCGAGTTGGTCCGCCACGACGGCGCGGCGTGGGATGAATCACGGCGGCGCGTGGTGGCCCGGCGCGAGATCCGGTTCCGCGACTTGGTGCTTGAGTCGAGGGACAGCGACCACGACGTCAACCCCGATGCCGCGGCCGAGATGCTTGCGCGTCGCGTGATCGACGGCGAGTTGATGCTCAAGAACTGGGATCACCGGGTCGGCCAGTGGACCGCGCGATTGGCACTGCTCTCGCGCGCGATGCCCGAGCTCGAGATGCCGACATGGACCGACGACGACCGCGCGGCGGCGATCGCGCAGATTTGCCACGGAACGCTGGCTTACAAGGACATCAAGGATGCCGACGTCTGGTCCGTCTTGCGCGATTGGCTCAGCCGTCCTCAACGCGAGGCCCTTGACGCTTACTGCCCGGAGAGGATCGACCTGCCGTGCGGCAAATCAGCGAAAGTCACCTATGCCGAGGGTGCCGATCCCTTCATTTCGGTGCGCGTCTCGGATTTGTTCGGTCAGTGGGAAACCCCGTGCGTCTGCGCCGGACGCGTGCCATTGCTCGTGCACATCCTCACGCCCGGCCAGAAGCCGTGGCAGATGACCAAGGACCTCGCGAGTTTCTGGTCGGCCGGATATTTTCAGATGAAGAAAGAAGTAGGCGGGCGGTATCCGAAGCATCCTTGGCCGGAAAAGCCGCGCGACTGGCATGCCGGACGAGCGCGTCAGGGCTAGCGCATGTTGCTCAAATCCATCGCCAGTGGTTGGGGTTGGGCGTGGAACATGTGCGGCTTCGCTGGATTTGAAAATGTAGCGGAATCTGTGGTCCATGGCTGCGTTGTTGCTCAGTTGTGGAGGTCAATCCACTTCATCGCAACGCCTTGCCCTAGCCAAAATCTTCTCGCTCCACCGGCGACACCTTTTTGCAAACTGCTCTAACGCGAGATCCACGCGAGGAACTCGCGGTTGCCGTCGGTGCCGGTGATGGGAGAGGGGATGACGTCGTGCCAATGCAGGCCTTGCTGCGAAGTGACGAATTCCCGGATTTTCGCCACCGCCTGATCGTGAAGCACCGGGTCACGGACAATGCCGCCCTTGGACACGTCCTCGCGCATCAGTTCGAATTGCGGCTTGATCAGGCAAATGAGATGACCGCCGCCGCGGACCACCGTGAGGACTGCCGGCAGCACCTTGACGAGCGAGATGAACGAAAGATCCATGACTGCGAGATCGACTGGCTCGCCGATGTCTTCGGGTGTCATGTGACGCGCGTTGAATTGCTCTTTCACCACCACCCGGGGGTCGCTCCGGATTTTCCATGCGAGCTGGTTGGTGCCGACATCGACGGCATGCACCCGCAGGGCACCGTGTTGGAGCAGGCAGTCGGTGAATCCGCCGGTCGAGGCACCGACATCGAGGCAGACGAGGCCTGCCGGGGCGATGGCGAAGGCATCGAGGGCTGCTTCGAGCTTGAGTCCGCCCCGGCCGACATAGCGGGGTTTCTCGCGGATCTCGAGTGGTGTCGTGAGGCAGTCTTGCACCGG
>VHCM01000143.1 GCA_016871685.1 Verrucomicrobiota bacterium | reverse complement strand
GCCGTCTTTTTTCTGCGGCAGCCACGCACGGTCCTGTTCGGGCAGGCGGTTGAGCGCTCCGGCGAACGACTGATAGTTGCCGGTCGGTGGCTTGAACGTCGTGGCAAGCAGCTTGGCCAGGTAGAGGTTGCGCACCACGCCGATGATCGAGGCGCGCATGATGCCCACCGCGGATTCCCCGGCGTTGAGTTGCTGGTCGATCAGTTGGATCGCACGCGACGCGTTGCCCTGCTGGATGGCCTTGCCGATTTCAAACACGAGGGCCGCCCGGCTCAGTGGGACCAGCGCGTGGACGTCGTCCTCGGTCACGCGGCGGCGGTCGGGCCCGAGGAACAAGTCGAGTTTCTCCAACTCGTTCGCGATCTGTTGCGATTGCTCGCCGGCGAGCATCACGAACAGCGCGAGCGCGTCGGAATCGAATTCGAGACCGAGTTCGTTGGCGCTCCGGATGACGATGGCGGCGATCTGCTCCTGCCATCCGTCGCGGCTGGTGTCGATGCGGTCGCAGACGACGACCTGCGCGTGTTTCTCCAGCCATTTCCAGAACGACCGCCGCTTGTCGACCGCCGACGCGCTCAACAGGAACCTCACGCCTTCGGGCAAACCCGATTCGAGGACCTGCTGGAGCCGCGCGACACCCTCTTCGGTGCGTTTTGCGCGTCCGGTGATCGTGTCGGCGAGGAAGTTCGCGTTGCGCAGCCACACCACCTTGTCGCCGCCGAACATCGGCAGCGTCTGCAGCGCCTGCACCACCGATGCGCAAATCTGGTGGGCCGAATCGGAATTGTCCGACACGCCGTCGATCGTCTCATGGGTGAATCCGTCGTCGTTGCCACCAGTGAACTCCCGGTGGAATCCGAGCGCACGTTCACGCACCATGCCCTCGTTCGTACCCGCCACCACGATGAGGCGCGCGGCCCTGGCGTCGCTGGATGGTTTGGCTGGCATGGAGGTGAGTGAAGCGTGGTCCGGCCGTCGTGCGCAAGCACGCGCTGGCTGCGGGGATCAGGCGGGTTCGGATCCGCGGCGCGCATCAGCATCGCCGGATTTTTTCCGCTCGCGGGCATCGCGGAAAAACGACTGAAGCAGGCCGAGGCATTCGCCCGCCATCACGCCGGACGTCACATCGCAGCGGTGGTTGAGCGGGGGATTCGCCTCGAGCAGGTTGATCCATCCCCCGGCCGCACCGCCCTTTGGGTCCGCACAGCCGAAGACGACGCGGTCGGGCCGGCAATGAACGATCGCTCCCGCGCACATCGGGCACGGTTCCTTCGTCACATACAGCGTGCAACCGTCGAGCCGCCAGTCGCCCACCGCTTGCTGCGCCGCGGTGAGTGCCAGCATTTCGGCGTGGGCGGTCGCATCCTTGAGTGTCTCGACCTGGTTCCAGGCGCGCGCGACGATTCGTCCGCCGCAGACGACCACCGCGCCCACCGGCACCTCGCCCGCAGCGGCCGCCTTGCGCGCCTCGCGCAGTGCCTGGAGCATGAAGTGGCCGTCGCTGTGCAGGTCGATTTCGTGACACTCATCCTCCATGTGCGGATGTTAGCGTCTCGACGTTGCGGATCCATGCAAAACCGGCGGATCCACGCGAATGACGAGATTTTCCGTGCATTGCGCGAATGTGCGTGTTTCTTATCTCGCCGTGCAGGAAACCAGGGGGGATTACCGGCGGATCGTCGCGCCATCACTCCTTGCGGCGGATTTCTCCCGTTTTGGCGAGGAAGTCCGCCGCGCCGTTGCGGCCGGTGCCGATTGGATCCACCTCGACGTGATGGACGGTCACTTCGTCGACAACATTTCGTTCGGTCCCGCGGTGGTTGCGGCGGTCGGCCGGGCGACCGATGCCTTTCTCGACGTGCATCTGATGATCTCGCGGCCGGACCATTACCTCGAGCGCTTCATCGATGCCGGCGCGGATCTCGTCACCGTGCATGCCGAGGCCGATCACGACGTGGCGGAAACGCTGCAGCGGATCCGCGCCGCGGGAATCCAGGCCGGGCTCGCACTCAATCCCGCGACACCCCTCGACGCCGCGTTGCCCCACCTCGACCAGATCGACCTGCTCCTGTGCATGACGGTGGTGCCGGGCTTCGGCGGTCAGGCATTCATCGAAGACGTGCTGCCCAAAATCACCGCTGCGGCGGAGGCGCGTGACGCGCGCGGTCTCGGCTTTCACATCGAGGTGGACGGCGGCATCGATGCCGCGACGGCGAAGCGCTGTGCGGATGCGGGCGCGAACGTGATGGTCGCGGGATCCTCGACCTTCCGCGCACCCGACATGGCGGCCGCGGTCGCCGCGATCCGCGGGGCCTGATCCATCACCATGTTCGAGTCCGCCGTCATCCTCCTGCTGCTTGCCGCAAACGGCGTCTTTGCCATGACGGAAATCGCGCTGGTCTCCGCGCGCAAGGCCCGGCTCAAGCAACTGGCCGACGAAGGGTCGGCCGGAGCCGCGATGGCCCTCAGGCTTTTGGAAAACCCCGAGCGGTTCCTCAGCACGGTGCAGGTGGGGATCACCCTCGTCGGCGTGCTGTCGGGCGCTTACGGCGGCGTGGCTCTGTCCGGCAAGCTCTCGCCGTTCATCGCCCGCATCCCATGGCTCGCTGAACATGCCACGCAGATTTCGCTGATCTTGGTCGTCACGCTCATCACTTATCTTTCGCTGGTGATCGGTGAGTTGGTTCCCAAGGGGATCGCGCTGCGTCATGCCGAACGAATCGCCGCGGCGATGTCGCGTCCGATGGCGCTTGCCGCCCGATTGGCCGGGCCGGTGGTCGGTCTGCTCGAGGCGAGCACGAAAGTGCTGGTGCGCCTCATCGGCGGCGCGGCCGCCGGGCCGAACGCGCCGACCCGCGAGGAAGTGCAGGTGCTGGTGCGCGAGGGCATGATCACCGGCATGATGGACCGCGATGAATCCGAGATGGTGGAGGGGGTCTTCGATCTGCGCGACGTGCTGGCCGAGGAAATCATGCGGCCGAAACCCAAGGTGCTCTTTCTCGAAGTCAATGAAACGGTCGATCAAGTGTGGTCGCGCGTCGCCGCAAGCCGCCAGACGGTGTTTCCCGTTCACGAAGGATCGCGCGACGAGATCCGCGGCATGATTTCCCTGCACGACCTCTTCGCCTGCGCGGCAGGCCGACGCGGCTTTGCGCTCGCACGGCTGATGAGCCCGCCCGTTTTCGTCGCGGAGAACCAGCCCGCGCTCAGTCTGATGCAAACGCTACGCGCCTCGCCATTGGGTGCCGCGCTGGTCGTCGACGAGTTCGGCACCACGCGAGGCCTGATCACGCTCGAGGATCTGGTCGAGGAAATCGTCGGCGAACTCCGTCCGCGGGCGGGCGGGCACGATGCCTCGAAGTTCCGCCCGTCGGGCGACACGGCCTGGATCGCCGATGGGCTGATGGAAATCGATGAAGTCATCGGCCATCTGCCGGAACTCGAGGAAATCATCGAAAAAGAGCGCGAGCCGTTCCAAACACTCGCGGGATACATCGTCCATCGGCTCGACCGCCTTCCCGTCGAGGGTGAGACGTTCACCGAAGGTGGCTTCGAGTTCGAAGTGGTCGACATGGACCGGCAGCGGATCGACAAGGTGATGATCCGCAGGCTGCCGCAGGCCGCGCCCGATGCCCTTGCCGGGTCGGGTGACCCGGTTGCGCCATAATCCGGCTCCGTGCTTGCGGCGCCGCGTGAGTCCGGGTTGACTCACCGCATGACGCGCCCCGACGGCAGATCGCCCGACCAGCTTCGCCCGGTTTCGTTCACGCCCAACGTCGCGCCGCACGCCACGGGATCGGTGCTGGTCGCCTTCGGCAACACGCGCGTGATCTGCTCGGCCACCGTCGAGGACGACGTCCCGCGATGGATGCGCGCGCAGAAGGTCGAGGGC
>VHCM01000142.1 GCA_016871685.1 Verrucomicrobiota bacterium | reverse complement strand
CGCAGACGATGGATGATGGATGGTCACACGCGATCAGGTATGCGCTCCCACACAATTTGTCTGTCCCTATGTAGTCGCCGGCTTGTCTCCAGCGCGCCTCCGGCTGCCACACCACATCTACCTGGCTCTACAACCCCAGCACCTTCGGTCGGCTCAGGTGGCCAAAGCGGTCGATCGCTGTCACCGCCACGGCCTCGGCCCGGGGGACTTGGGCCTTGCCGACCCGCGCCGGGACGACGCGCATCGTGCGCCACTGACCGCCCTGCCGCGCTTGGATCGCCATCCTCGCGGTCCCGGGTGCGGCTTGCCAGCGTACAGACGTCGAATCCCCTTCAAGCGTCGCACCCACCGCCGGCGCCTCTGGCGCCTTGCCGCCGGACCAAGGCATCGCGGGCACCACGGCCTGCTGGGTATAGCTCGATGCCAGCCGTCCGGCGATGCCACCGCGGTTGGTCATCAGACTCTTCACGCTCCAATGGATGTGCCCGGTCCCGGTCCCGCCGATCTGGCGGCTCAACGCGATTTGCTCGGTGATTTCGGCAGCGGGCCGACCCGGGTCCTCCGTCGATTGGATGCGCGAGGTGGCGATGCCGGGCCAGACCGGGCGCTTCCCTTGGTCGCGCCACCAAGCGAGCAACTTCGGAAAACTCTGCTTCTCCGGTGAGATGCGCCAGTACAATTGCGGCGCGAGGTAATCGACCCAGCCGTTCCTCAGCCACTTGCGCGAGTCACCCGCGAGATCCTCACAGCTGTCGATACCCGCTTCGATGCCCTCGGGCACGCCGGGCTTCCAAATGCCGAAGGGGCTGATGCCCACCCGTACCCATGGTTTTCGCGCCTTCACCGAGCCATAAAGCCTTTGGACAAACTCATCAACAAACGCGCGCCGCTGCGCCGGACTCTTGCCGTCGGGAAACCGTTTGCCAGCCACCGGGTACGGATAAAAATAGTCATCGAGGTGCACGCCGTCGATGTCATAGCGGTCCACCACCTCGAGGATCGCCTTGAGCGCGCGGCCGCGGGTCTCGGGATGCGCGGGATCACACCACAGGTGGTTGCCGTAGCGCTTGATGAGATGCGGTGCCTTGCGGGCGACGTGGTCGGACGACACCGGGTGCGCGCTATTGGAGAGCGCGCGAAACGGATTGAACCACGCGTGCACCTCGATGCCACGGGCGTGTGCCTCGCGGATGCAGTAGGCCAGCGGGTCGTATCCTGGCGATTTGCCCATGGTTCCGGTCAGCCACGGACTCCAGGGCTCGAACGACGATGCGTAGAGCGCGTCGCATTGCGGACGCACTTGGAAGACCACCGCGTTCATCTTCAGTGCGGCCAGCTTGTCGAGGATCGCGCGAAGTTCGGCCTGCTGTGCGGACGCGCCCAGTCCCTTGCGGCTCGGCCAATCGATGTTGTGCACCGTTGCGATCCAAGCTCCGCGGAACTCGCGCGCGATCGCGGGCGGCCGGTCGTTCACCGGACGATACTCGCGCGCGGATGCGGCAAGCGACACGAACAGCAGGCAGAAGCACAGGCGGCGGATCATGCGCCGATGGTGTCAGAAAAAGACACCTGGCAGCAAGGCGAGATGCCGCGCACGCCTCACCCATCCGCCGGGCGCGGTGGAAAGGGTTCCTCGGAAATGATCCAGTCCTCGTTCTTGTCGGTGAAGGTCTTGAGCGCCCATTCGCTGGGCAGCAGGGCAACGAGCCAGCCGTGCGCGTCGCGCGCGAACGCGGTGCCCAGCGAGAGCGATGGCCGTGCGTCGGGCGCGGACGGATCGCCCTGACTCGGGCGCAACCAGCGGGCGATCGACCAATCGGCATTCTCCATCCGCGTCTCCGCGCCGTACTCGCCCTCGAGCCGGTGTTGCAGCACTTCGAACTGCAGCGGCCCCACCGCGCCGAGCAGCGGCACCGATGACGTGCCGCCGTCGATCAGTTGGAATTCACCGGCCACGCCTTCCTTGAGGAGTTGTTGCAGGCCGTCGCGGAAGCGTTTGTATTTCGCCGTACTGCGATTGTGCAGCCAGGCGAAGCATTCGGGAGCGAAGCGCGGGATTTCGTCGAACGCGACCTCCGGCCGGATCGCGAGCGTGTCGCCGATGAGCAGATCGTGATTGCCCACCAGCCCGACGACGTCGCCGGCGAACGCATCGTCGACCGTCTCGCGTTCGCGGGCGAAGAGCCGCTGCGAATTCCCGAGGCGCATCCGCTCGCGGCTGCGCGTGTTCACGACGTTCATGTCGCGCTCGAATCGGCCCGAGACAATGCGGATGAACGCGACACGGTCGCGGTGCTTCGGATTCATGTTCGCCTGGATCTTGAAGACGAAAGCCGAAAATTCCTCCGATGCGGGGTCGATCCCGGCACCACTGCGGTCGCGGCGCGCCAACGGCGGCGGCGCGAGGTCGAGAAAGCGGTCGAGCAGCAGCTGCACGCCGAAGTTGTTCGCCGCGCTGCCGAAAAACACCGGCGTGAGCGCGCCGGCAAGGACTTGTCCGGCATCGAAGTCCGCACCCGCCCCCTCGAGCAGTTCGAGTTCGTCGCGCACTTGGCGCCAGACGGCTTCGTCCAACGCGTCACGCACCTGATCATCCCCGATGCCGGCCACCGACACCGGCGCACGATAGGCGCCGTGCGCCGTGCGCTCGAAGAGGTGCACTTCGCGGTTCATGCGGTCGTACACCCCTTTGAAGCGCGGTCCGTCGCCGAGCGGCCAGTTGAGCGGACACGCGTGGATGCCGAGCACGTTCTCGAGTTCGTCGAGCAGGTCGAGCGGCGGACGCGCCGGCCGGTCGAGCTTGTTCATGAAGGTGAAGATCGGCACGCCGCGCCGACGGCAGACCTCGAACAACTTGCGCGTCTGGCTTTCGATGCCTTTGCCCGCATCGACAACCATCACCGCGGCATCCACGGCGGTGAGCACGCGGTAGGTGTCCTCGGAAAAGTCCTTGTGACCCGGCGTGTCGAGCAGGTTCACCACACAGTCGCGGTATTCGAACTGCAGGACGGTCGAGGAAACCGAAATGCCGCGCTGTTTTTCCAACTCCATCCAGTCGGAGGTGGTGGCGCGCTGGTTCTTGCGCGCGGTGACGCTGCCGGCGAGCTGTAACGCGCCGCCGTAGAGCAGGAACTTCTCGGTGAGCGTTGTCTTGCCCGCGTCCGGATGCGAGATGATCGCGAACGAACGCCGACGCGACACCTCGCGCCGCAGCGTGGATGGGGAAACGGCGGAGGAGGTCGTGGTCATGGCCGGGGCGGACCGCAGGTTCGGGTGCTCCATCCTCCGGCATCAAGCGTCGAATGTCTCCAACCACCCGCCGCGCGCTGAACGACCCCGCGTTTCGCCGCTTGGCAGGCGGACCACCGAATGGAAGGGTGGAGGCGTGCCCCGCATCCTCGTCACCATGGGCGACCCCGCCGGCATCGGACCCGAAGTGGCCGATCTCGCACTGCAATCCGGCGACTTCCCGCCGGGATGCGACATCGAAGTGATCGGCGACCGCGCCACCGGCACCCCGGGCAAACCCAATGACGCGTCGGCCGCCGCCGCGCTCGCCGCACTCGACCACGCCGTAGCGGAACTCAAAGCGGGCCGCGCACAGGGAGTGGTCACCGGACCGGTCAGCAAACACGCGCTGCAGGCACACGGGTTCGCGTTTCCAGGCCAGACGGAGTACTTCGCCCATGCCTTCAGCGTCACCGACTTCGGCATGCTGCTCGCCGGGCGACGCCTGATCGTCGGCCTTGCGACGATCCACGAACGACTCGCCGACGTGCCGCGATTGCTCGACGCCGACCGCATCGTGCGCATCGGCACGCTCACTGCAGCGTTTCTCAATCGCCGTGGCATCGCATCGCCGCGCATCGCCGTGGCCGGACTCAATCCGCACGCCGGCGAGGACGGTGCGTTCGGCGACGAGGAATCGCGCGT
>VHCM01000141.1 GCA_016871685.1 Verrucomicrobiota bacterium | reverse complement strand
TGTGAGTAAATTTGAATGCATAGAACTGAGCCGATTCCCTAAAACGGAGCCAGTGTGTAAGCGATGGAGCTGAGGGGCATCGGGGTGGTAAAAGCACCACACCGAACCCATGAAACGAACAAGAAGAACCCACAGTGCCGAGTTCAAGGCCCGCGTGGCCTTGGAAGCCCTCAAGGGCATCAAGACCGTCAACCAGATTGCCCAGGAAGAGGGCGTGCTACTTGTTCAGGTGAGCACTTGGAAAAAGGAGCTTCATGGAAAGCTTCCCACCCTCTTTGAGTCCGGTGCCAAGCAGCGCCACGACGACGAAAAAGCCGAGCGCAACCGCGCGCGGCTGGAACGCAAGGTTGGCCAACTCACCATCGAGAAGGAATTCCTCGAAAAAAGTGCGTACAGCTCGGGATCGATCTGAGCGAAAGGCCATGATCGAACCCGAGCACAAAGAACTCAGCATCCGCAGGCAGTCCCGTCTGCTGGGAGTCAACCGCAAGCGGCTGAGGCGACTCATGGAAGAGGCCGGCATCGAAGCCATCGCCCCCAAGCGGTGGACGAGCATGCCCAACGCGGCCCACCGGAAATACCCCTATCTGCTCAGAGGACTGGAAATCAACCGCCCGGATCAGGTCTGGTGCAGCGACATTTGATGCTCCCCTCCGGTCGCACCCCTTCGGGGCACGTCGCTCTGCTCCTGTCCATGTCGCTCCGCTCCATTCTTACATTCCGATGGAGCGCGGACACGCCTATCTGGTAGCCATCATGGATTGGCATACCCGTGCGGTGATTTCCTGGAAAATCTCAAACACCCTCGATACGGCGTTTTGTTTGGAGGCTTTGAAGGAGGCTGTCGCCATAGCCGGCACCGTACCTGAAATCCTCAACACCGACCAGGGCTGCCAGTTCACCAGCAACGACTGGATCAACGCCGTGGAGGGCATGGAGTCGCGGGTCAGCGTGGAAGGGCATGGGGATGTCGGGCTGGACAACGTGTTCATCGAGCGGTTGTGGCGCAGCCTGAAGTATGAGCGCATCTACATGAGCAGCTACCGCAATCTGATCGAGCTGGAGGCCGGCGTCGCCGAGTGGATGAGCGACTACAATCATCACCGTATCCACGAGAGGCTCGATTACGCCATCCCGTGGCAACTCTACCGGCCGAACTCCGGCCTTGCCGAAGCGGCCTGACCAGATGAAAACCAGCTCCGGAAAGTTGCCCACAAGAACCCGCGGCTCCGACGAGCTACCGGCGGGCCCGTTCTCGCCTCGGAACCTTGTGGACAACTTTCCTCCAAGGGCGGAACCAAACCAAACCAACATCATCAACCACCGCCACCCCTTGCCGCAGCACCATCGCTAAAATCCGCCCGCACCTGGCTCCGCTCAGGGGACCAGCTCACCTCTCGATTGCAGCGGCCTTTCTTTCTGGTTACGATTTGTAATGACTACGGATTTTGTTGAAAAAATCATTGATTTTCAGTCATTAGCGATTCGGTCTACTGGTAGACCCCTACCCTCCACCCGCTCGAGCACCCAGCTCTTTCCTGCCAGCCGCCAGCCCAGGGTGACCGGGTGCATGCCCTTCATGAGCCGACGGTCGGGCAGTTCCACCAGCACTTCCAGGACGAGGTCGACGCGCGCGATCGCGCCATCGACTTCGATCGAATCAATCCCGGCAACATCGAAGCGGGTGCGCCTTGCGTGACGGCAGAGCCAGCCGAGGACATCCTTGATCTGCGCGCAGCCGATCGTCCCCTCGACCTCCGGAAGGGCGACGTGGTCGATGAACACCTCGTCGGCGAGCATGGCGTCGAGCGATCCCATACCCGCAAGCCGCGCGGGGATGCCGGTGCCGGCGTCGATGGTGAGGACGCGGAACAGGCTGCGGCTGCGTCGCTCGACCACTTGATCGGGCGAGAACCACCAGACGAGAAACAGGACCGCCCCGGCGACCGCGGCTAGCAGGAGAACCGTGCGGATCATGACGCATCCGGGGTTTGTGTGGCATCGTGGAAGATGCGGACGTCCGCCTCGTGGGTGCCGAGCAGCTGCTGGGCACGCAGCAGCGCGGCACGGGTGGAGAGGTTCGGATTGCGCGCGCTGGTCATGAACAGGTTGCTTTCCCCTTCCCTGCGGTCGCAGCCGTCCTGCAGCGTCTCGAGCACACCGGAGCGCTTGAGCACCTTGTAGACCTCGCGCGTCGCACCGGACACGATCAGGTGGAGCGACCGCTCGCGCAGGTGGCGGATCAGGTCCTCGAGTGCCATCACGCTGGTGGCGTCGAGGTTGCGCGCATTGCGAAGGCGGAGGATGATCACGCGGATCGCCGGGTCGGCCACCGTGCGCTGGACCTGGCTGCGGAAGAGATCGGCCGCACCGAAGAACAGGTCGCCCTCGACGTGCACGATCGAGACCGCAGGGATCGGTCGGCTGCGACTGCCTTCCTTTTCCCGCAGTTCGCCCTGTTCACTGAACTCGTACTCGACGAGTTCCGGCCGACTCGCCTTGCGCATGAAGAGTCCGACCGAAACCGCGACGCCGATGAAAATCGCGACATGCAGCGGTGCGATGAGTGTGGCAGCGAAAGTGGCGAGCATCACCAGCGCGTCGTCGCCGGTGGTGCGCAGGCAGATGCGGAGGTTGCGCAGGTTGAAGAGCGGCAGCGCGATCGCGATCACCAGCGCGGCGAGCACCGGAACGGGAACGTAGCCGACCACCGGCAGGTCCCAATCACCCAGCGCGGCAACCGCAACCACCAGCAGCAGCCCGTACATGCCGGAGAAGAACGAGGCAAAGCGCGTGAGCGCACCGGATTCGAAATTGAGGGTCGATCGCGTCAGCGACCCCGAGGCCGGCATGCCGCCCGCGAACGCCACGGCGACGTTGGCCATGCCCGTCGCCAGCATGTCTTGGTTCACCTGCGGGCGGTCGCCGGTGCGCGAGGCGAAGGTGCGGGCCATCAGCGAGTTCTCGAGCGTCGCGAGGAACGCGATTGCGAACGCGACGCCGAGCAGCACCGAGATGTCGTTGAAGACGTCGGCGCGAAACACGTCCGGCACGCGGGGGGCGAGGTCGGCGATCGCAAATCCGTCAAACACCGCGACGCCCTCGAACGGCGCGACTTTCGCGCGAACAAATGGCCCCATCACGGCGGACGCCAGCACCAGCGTGATCGCGAAGGCCGGCCAGTGCGGGTGCCAACGGGTGATGCAGGCATGAAGCCCGAGGGTGACGAGCCCGATGCCGATGCTCGCGATGTGCGCGTCCGGCAACGCCGAAACGACGGCAAGCACCAAGCCGGGAAACGACGCCGCCGATCCCTCGGGCAGGGTGTTCGCGATGCCCAGCAGATGCGCGGCCTGGTTGGCGATGATCAAGACCGCCGCGCCGGAAAGATAGCCGACCATCACGCTGCGCGACACGTACTGCATCAGATCGGCCATCCGCAGCAGCGCGCCCGCCACGGTGAACACGCCGATCATCAGCACCAGCAGCGGCACCAGGTCGGTGGCACGCGCGGCGAGCAGCGGCGTGGCGGAAAAGAAGCTGAACAACATGAACGCGGTCGCGTTCGTCGGACCGAGGATCGTGTGGCGCGACGCGCAGAACAAAGGCGCGACCATCGCGGCCACCGCAGTGCACACCATCCCCTGCACCACCGGCAGACCGGCGATCGCCGCCAGCGCCATCGATTGCGGCACGGCCAGCAGCGTCACGTCCAGCGCGGCCCGCGAATCGCGCCTTAGCTTGCGAGCGTCGTAGTGGCGCAGCACGCCAACGAATGGAAACCAGTCGAGCCGGGTGAACAACAGGTGCCCGCGCAGGTCCGCCGTCATCCGCCTGATCTCGCGCAGCAGTTTCATCCGGTGTGTCAGAGCCTACCGGAATCGCGACCGCCGGAAAAGCACGATCCCGATGATCACACAGGCGATATTGGGTG
>VHCM01000140.1 GCA_016871685.1 Verrucomicrobiota bacterium | reverse complement strand
GGGAATAGGAAGAAACGCGCGGAGCCGGGGAGCGTCGGGATCCTGCCGGCCCCGCACGGCGTCTCGCCGGGCGTGTGAGGGAAGGGACATTGGTGACTGGTTATCGGTTATCGGTTATCGGGGAAGAGGGAGAGGGCAGAGAAAGAAGATGCGCGGAGCACAAAGGGGCAGCATGGGCGACTCGCCGGCGGCTCGCTCGTATTCATCAACGCGAACGATCCGCGCGAAGCACTCCTTCGCCAAACGGTAGGGGCGAGCGGCCCGCTCGTCCGTGATCTCTCACCCGTCGGCTGCGCCGCATGGAGTGGCGGCTTGAAGCCGCCATGATTCGCAACGACGGCTTTCCGGCCGCCGTCGTGCGGCTGGAAAGCCGCCTCTGCGATTCATGGCTGCCCGGAGGCAGCCACACCAATCCTCACCATCGGAGTGCTGGATCCATGGAGCGCGAAGTATGGCCGACCAGCCCTACCAGGGATGCGGATGCCTTGCCTGCGGCAATGCGGCCAATGGAATGCCCGAGATCCAACCATCGTATCCTCCATGACGACAAAATAAAAAACTTGCAAATTGCATTTTAAAAAGACAATTTACAAGGATGATTATCAGAACCTGCCTGGAGGCGGAGCTAGAGCGTTCGCTCACAGATCATCCAGTGACGACGCTGTTGGGTCCGCGACAATGCGGCAAAACGACCTTGGCCCGCGGGGTGGCCGGGCGTTTGGGCGCGACGGTGTTTGATCTGCAGGATCCGGAGATCCGAGCCGCCTTTGCCAATCCGAAGTTCGTGCTTTCGCCGCTCTCAGGGCTGGTGGTGTTGGATGAGGCGCAGTTGGTGCCCGAGTTGTATCCGGTGCTGCGCATCCTCGTGGATGAGGATCGGCGGCTTGGGAGGCATCGGCGATTCCTGCTGTTGGGCAGTGCGGCACCGCAACTCATCAAAGGGATTTCCGAATCGCTCGCGGGCAGGAACCACACGATTCCCATGCAGGGCTTCCGGCTTGATGAGGTCGGGCCCGACTCGCTGGACAAACTCTGGAGCCGTGGCGGATTTCCCGATTCCTTTCTCGCCAAGGACGACGATCGCTCCTTTGGGTGGCGCAGGGACTTTGTGGAAACCTTTCTGCTGCGCGACCTGCCGCAGTACGGCGTGCGCACTCCGGCGGCGGAGCTGCGCCGCTTGTCGATGATGTGCGCCCACCTTCATGGCCGGTTGCTCAATGTGTCCGAACTGGCGCAGTCGCTGGGACGTTCGCGGACGGCGGTCTCGACCCAGCTCGACATCCTGGAGGATGCGTTCGTGCTGCGCCGCTTGCAGCCATGGTTCGAAAACATCGGCAAGCGCCAGCGCAAATCCCCGAAGCTCTACATCCGTGACCCGGGATTGCTGCACACCCTGCTCGGCATTCGTGATGCGTCGGCCCTGCGGCTGCACCCGTCGGCCGGAAGGTCATGGGAGGGGTTCGTGTGTGAGCAAGTGCTTTCCCACCTCGCACCGGACGCCGCCTGGTTCTGGCAAACCCAGGCCGGAGCGGAACTCGACCTTCTCACCATGGCCGGCGGCAAACGCCTCGGCTTTGAAATCAAACTCACCGAATCTCCGCGCATCAGCAGGTCGATGCGCGTCGCCAAGCACGACCTCGGACTCGACCATTTGTTCGTCATCCATGCCGGTGCGCTGCGCTTCACCATGGATGATGGCATCACCGCATGGCCCGCACGGGAGATTCCGGAGCTGTTGTAGGGAAACGTTTCAAGTGGTCAGTGTTCAGTTTCAAGGGGAAGAGGGGGAAGGGTGATTGGTGATCGGTGATCGGTTATTGGTTATTGGTTATCAGGGCAGAGAAAGAAGATGCGCGGAGCACAAAGGGGCAGCATGGGCGACTCGCCGGCGGCCCGCCCGTGTTCTTCAACGCGAACGATCCGTGCGGAGCACTTGTCTTTCGCCAAACGGTAGGGACGCGCGGCCCGCTCCTCCGTGATCTCTCACCTGTCGGCTGCGCTGCGGGAGTCGGCCGGTCGAGGCCGACCAGCCCTACCAGGTCCCGCAGCAGAAAGGTTTCCACAAAGTCCCTGCGCCAGCCCAAGGAGCGATCGTCGTCCTTGGCGAGACTCGACGGACAAATTTCACGTGATCCTGCGGCTCTTGGCCCACACACTCGCGGCGCACATGGATGATCCGCTTGTTCTCTGGCTCATCGGTGACGGCAAGCCGGGCCATGAAAACCAATCGCTCGGGTTGGCCGAGGCGATCGGTCGTCGCGTGCCGGTGGACATCCACCGCATCCGCCTCGCGCAGGGCCGCGGCTTGCTCGGGCGATTGGCTGCCGCCACAGCCACTGCGAAGACGCTGCCGCGGCCTGACTTCATTCTGGGTGCTGGTCACGCCACCCACCTGCCGCTGCTTTGGCTGGCACGCAAATACGGCGCAAAGAGCGTGGTGTTGATGAAGCCCAGTCTGCCGCTCGCCTGCTTCGACTGGTGCATCGCCCCCGAACACGTTTTCCACACGGCTGCGCGCGCCCGAATGTCATCCTCACCCGCGGGGCGATCCATCGCGTGCAGGCGGGTCACTCCGTGAAAACCGGCAAGCTCATTCTCATCGGCGGACTTTCCAAGACCCACGGTTGGGAAGGGGGTAGATCATTTGGGCTTCAAAAGAGTGCTAGGATGTCTTTCCCCTTCAGGGCCTGGATCCGAGACTCCCGCCACCATCGCTGGATGATTTTCGCCGGTTTTAGCCACCCAAGCCCGGACGTGAGATAGTGGATCCACCCTTGATCGACGAGTTTCCTGCGGCTCAGGGCGGCGTAGCCGGGTGGTGGCAGGGTGAGCGGTTGCGGTGACTTCTTGGGCGCGAGAAGCATCCGGAGGTTTTCCGTCGTGTCGACAGCCAGCACGTCGAAATACCCGCTGGCAGCTGCCGCCAATGTGTCGGCGTCGAAGTAGAACAGGTGCGCTTTGAAGTACCGGTTGGCAGGGGAAATGGCACCCGAGAGCGCCCATGGAACTTCGATGAAGAGCCTTCCATCGGGCTCGATCAGCGCATGGAGCTGTCTGAAGACTTCCAACGGCGATCGCAAGTGCTCAAGGACGTGGAAGAGGGTCAGCACCTAGAATCGGCCAACGGCATCGCTGAGGTTTCCAGTGCGAACCCGGGCACCGTGTTCAGATCGGGCGTATTCCGCGTATCCTTCATTCGGTTCCAGGCCGGATGCGTCGAAACCTGCCCGGTGCGCCATTGCGACGAATTCGCCGCCGCCTGCACCGACGTCGAGCAGGCTGCCGGGGCGAACTCCCGACTGGATCAGGAAATCCAGACGCTGTTTCGCGCAGCGCGCGGCGCGAAATACGTGTTTGGCCTTGGGCTGTCGGGTGCCTTTGTAATCGATGCGGTAAAGATCCGAATAATATTGCTGCAGCTCCATCTCTTCCGGCAGCGGTGCTTGTTGGACGAGGCCGCAATTACCGCAGTGAAAGACAGGGAGCGGTGCCCCGGATTTCGAGTCCTTGCGGGCCACACGCACCAGCTGATCGCTTTCACAAATCGCGCATCGGAGAGCCTTGTCGGGATGGAAATGTGGCAACCTCACGGGGAAAGGTCAATTTCGAGCACCGACATCCGCAAATCTTGAACCATCACCGGTCTGCGGCCAGCCATTGCAGCAGGGAGGCAAAGACAGTCGCTGCCGGAAGCTGCTCCAGATTGCCGCCCGGTGCCCGAACAGCAAGCGTGCGGGTGGATTCCGGTGGCCAAGGGCCGAAGCGTTCGGGTGCCGTCGGTCCGAAGATCGCCAGGACGCGGTTGCCAACGGCGGCGGAGAGGTGCATCGGGCCGCTGTCGTTGCCGATGAACACCGAAGGCTGACGCGCGAGCGCGAGCATTTCCTCAAATGGGCAGCCGGTGAGGTTCAGGAAGCGCTCACCTGGTGCGGGGAAGTCGGGAG
>VHCM01000139.1 GCA_016871685.1 Verrucomicrobiota bacterium | reverse complement strand
GACCCCGCACGGATTGCCGTGCTTGAGGATCGCCACGGTGGGCCGCACGAAGTCGAGGATCAGGTCGGCCGCGGCCTCGATGTCGAGCACGTTGGTGTAGCTCAACTCCTTTCCTTGCAACCGGGTAAAACTGTCGCGGAAATTCCCGTAGAGCGCGCACTTCTGGTGGGGATTGTCACCGTAGCGCAGCTCTTGTTCGAGCGGCAGACTCACCGTGAAACTGGCTCCGGTGCCGGTGCGCGCACCGCCTAGGTAATTGGCGATCGCCGCATCGTACTGCGACGTGCGGAGGAAGACCTTCACGGCAAGCTCTTCACGCAACGCGCGCGTCGTGTCACCCTGATGGTCGCGCATCTCCTCGACCACCCGGTCGTAGTCCGCGGGATCGACCACCACCGTCACGCTTTCATGGTTCTTGGCCGCACTGCGCAACATCGAGGGTCCGCCGATGTCGATGTTCTCGATCGCTTCGTCGAACGCAACGCCGGGCTCCGCGACCGTCCGCTCGAACGGATACAGGTTCACCACCACGAGATCGATCGGTGCGATGCCGTGCTCGCGGGCCTCGGCCACATGCGTCGCATCCTCACGCTTGTGCAGCAACCCGCCGTGGATTTTCGGATGCAGCGTCTTGACCCGCCCGTCGAACAACTCAGGAGCGCCGGTAAAATCGGACACCTCCGTCACTTCGAGTCCCGCATCGCGCAACGCGGCTGCCGTGCCACCAGTCGACAACAGCTCGACACCCGCCTCGGTCAATGACCGGGCAAAAGGAACCAGGCCGGTTTTGTCGGAAACGGAGAGCAGGGCGCGTCGGATGGGCATGGCGGATGGACGGGTGGGATGAAAACGCGGCGCGGACTAACCATCCCCGCCCTCCGGAGCAAGCGCAATGCCTGCAACACCACTGTGTTTATGAACAGTTGAAATTCAATCCCGCCCTTGCACATCCTCGCGGTCGCGCCGGATCATCCCGCGCACGTTTTCCAATCCCTCCAATGCCTCTCGGTCGCCGGGCCGCATGGCAAGCCCACGGAAATAGGCATCCTCGGCACCGGACAAATCGCCCGCCGCCAAGCACCAATCGCCCAGCCGGGCCGGAACATTCGTCAACACGGCGGGCGGCATCAACATCACCGCATGACGCTGATACCCAGCGGCCGAACTCAGCCAGTTGAATGCCGACGAGCGCAGCGATTGTGGCCCTGCTTGCGCGAGACGCGCTCGCAGATCGGCCTCGAGGATCCGGCAAGCCTCAAGCGCACGCAGCCACTCGGACCGCTCACCCGTCCGGTGCGATTCCGCCTGCTGCGACCGCATGATCGCCAAATGCGATTCCACCCGCTCTAACGCCGACCTCGCTTCGTCGATCTTTCCCTCGGCAGTGAAGGCCATGCCCTCGGCAATCAACCTCAGTGCCTCGATCCACCAGCCGCACATCGAATGCGGGCGCAGCTTCGCCAGCTCCTCACGCGACGGCAGCGATTCCGCCGCACGCCGGAAATCACCGTCGGCCGCACGGTCGATCAGGATGCGCGCAGGCAGGGTGCGCACCTCCCACATCAGCATGCGCGCCCCGGGCGATGCCTCACGCCCGACGGGCATCGGGGATTTCGCCAGTTCGATCGCCTGATCGAGCGCCGCGTCCGCCTCCCCCGTCGATACCTGGCAGACGATGCGGTAGCACTCGCTGCGAAGCCACTCGGGTGCATCGGCGAGGGTGATCGTGTTCGCGTCCATCCACTTCCGGTACAGCGCGGATGCGGTTGCAAACGCGTCTCGCGCGCTCTGATGCCGTCCGCACCGCCATTCGAAATGCCCGAGCAGGTGATGGGTCGGCGGATACTCCGGCAGCAAGACGCCGAGCTGCCGCGCGAGGTCGGCCGCACCGGAGACCTCGGGTGCCTCGGCGCGGATCATCAACGCGGCATTCATCAGCATCGGCAGCGAGGGATTCGCCTCCATCATCCGCGCGATCCGCGCTTCGGCTTTGCGCTGACCTTCGCGAGCCTCATCGAACTCGTCATAGCCATCGCGACCGAACAACACAGCGATTAATGCGGATTGCAGGTCGTTGGGAAATTGCCGCGACAACCCCTCGAAGACCGCCGCAGCCGCTGCAGGTCCATCGCGGATCTGCGCCATCAGCGCTTTGGCATAACCTTGCTCCAGCGCGCTGCCATTGCCGCGGACCAACAGGTCGAGCATGCGATCGGCCACCGCCGCGCGCGCCTGCGACGACTCACCACCCGGTGACAACAAGCACATGAACATCCCCCAATGCGCGAGCAGGCATTCGGGATCCGCGCGCATCGCCACTGCAAAATGACGCGATGCTTCAAAGTCCCATCCTCCGTGAAGGTGGCGAAGCCCCTGAATCACCCGCTCCTGCACCGGCGCGTCCGCAGCGGACACCGCCATCGTGAAACGATCGGGAAACGCGATCATCACCGGGTCGCCCAATGCCTTCACCGCGGGCGGGATCGCCGATTCCACCTCCGGAACGGCAACGCCATCTGCAGCCGATTCCGCGCACCATCCGGCAGGAAACGCCAAAATCAGGGTCAACCACCAACATCGGAACCTCATCTTGCATCACGATGGCACATTCCGCCCCGCCTCCAAGCAAAATGGCACTGGCTTCGACACGCGAACCCGCATAGCCTCCGCCCGCATGCAATTCGGTGTCGTCGGATGCGGTCGGATGGGCACGGCTCTGGTCGCGGGAGCGATTCGCACAGGTGTCGTCCAAGCTGCTCAAGTGCGCGGAGTCGAACCCGATGACGCAGCTGCCGGAAATTTCCACAGGCAAACCGGTGCCGCGGTATCACAAGACCCCGCATCGCTCGCCGGTTGCGACGTCCTGCTCCTCTGCACCAAACCCGCCGCGGCAGTCGATGCCGCCTGCTTGGCGGTCCATGCCATCGGCAACTCGCCGGTCCTCATGCTCTCGATCGCCGCAGGCATCACCACCTGCCGCCTTGAACAAGCACTGCCGGCATCAGCCCGTGTCTGCCGCTCGATGCCCAACACGCCGGCACTCGTCGGCCATGGAGCATCCGCCTACTGCCTCGGCTCACGCGCCACCCGCGACGATGCAGCCATCGTCGGCAAGATCCTCGGCGCGGTCGGACTGGCGGTCGAACTGCCCGAGTCGCACATGGACGCGGTCACCGGCTTGTCCGGCAGCGGCCCGGCCTACGCGCACCTGTTCATCGAGGCGATGACCGAAGGCGCGGTGCGCTGCGGCATCCCGCGCGAGGATGCACTGAAACTCGCCGCACACACCGTCCGTGGCGCGGCACAAATGGTCATCGACACCGGCTTGGACCCCGCCTCGCTGCGCGACATGGTGACCTCACCCGGCGGCACCACGCTCGCAGGCTTGCAAGAACTCGAGCGCCACAACATGCCCGCGGCGATCATCGATGCCGTCGCGGCCGCCACCCGCCGCGCCACCGAACTCGGCAGCTGATTCATCGGTGATTTGGCTTTCCAAATCCCGATCACCTCTTATCCTCCAGTCCATGATCGCACGCACGTCCGCATGGTGGTTCGCGATCCTGCTGCCCATCGCTCTGGCATCCTGCGGATCCGATCCGGAAATCCAGGTGCTCTCCGGTGATCTCCAAGCCGCCAACCAACAAGGCGAGGTGATGTACCGCAAGGCGAAGGAAGCCGACGACAAAGGCAAGACACGCCGCGCCATCCGGCTCTACGACAAGATGGCCACCGCCCATCCGTCCGCCACATCCGCATCCAAGGCACGGCACCGTCAGGCGGAACTCCTCGAACAACAAGGTCGGGTTTACGACGCGTTCAAGGCGTATGATCAATTCATCGAACGCTATCCCGGTGACCGCCTCTATCCCGAAATCATCCGCCGTCAGGCATCGATGGCCAACGCCGCCGCCCAAGGCGACGTCAAGTCGTCGCTCATCGGCCTGAAAACGAAACTGCCTCTCGAGAAAACG
>VHCM01000138.1 GCA_016871685.1 Verrucomicrobiota bacterium | reverse complement strand
AAACCACAAGGGCGAGGCGAAGACACGACGACTGCGCGCGCTGCTGCCGTCATCGTGGTTCGGACCGGACGGGCGGCTGCGCAACTCCCATGGATACACCGACAGCCGCGCGGACCTGCCGATGCTCGGGCTTTGCGAACATGTCACGTTGGTGAATCCCTCCCCCGCCCTCTCTGCGCTCGGCAAGACGCGCGGCTGGACGATCGTGAATCCACCGCTTCCGTGGAAGAGCCGGACCGGTCGCGCCCTGGCCATCGTGGCCATACTCTTCGGCCTCGGCGGCTAGAGCAGTTTGCGAAAAAGGTGTAGCCGGTGGAGCGAGAAGATGTTGGCCAGGGCAAGGCGTTGCGATGGAGTGGATTGACATCCACGACTGAGCAACAACGCAGCCATGGGCAACAGATTCCGCTTTTTCAAATCCGGCGAAGCCGCACATTTCCCACATTCACACCCAACCACCGGCTACAGATTTGAGCAAAATGCTCTAGACCATTACAGGCGCACACTGAAAAAATCGCGCATCACCTGACGGTACACGTCGCGCTTGAACGGCGGCAGCCAGTCGAGGTCGAATTCGCCAGGTGGAATCCAGCGAAACGCGCGGAACTCGCGCGGCTTCTGGTCCACATTCACCGGCGGCGACTCCGGATGCACACGACAGAGAAAATACGTTTGCTCCTGACCATGGTTGCCGTGCTTGCGCAGCTTGCGTCCTCGCACGTCGGGCGGATAGAGGTAGCGATAGCCGCTGCGGCGGTCGATCACATCGTAGTGCGCGGGATTGAGGCCGATTTCCTCGCGCACCTCGCGATGCAATGCCTCCTCGGGTGACTCGCCCGCATCGACTCCGCCCTGGGGAAACTGCCAGGCGCAAGGAATGTTGACGCGCTCGCAGATGAGCAGCGCGCCATCGGGGTTGACCATCAACGCAGCGACATTCGGCCGGTACCGGACCACCCACACAGGATAATCCTTCCCCGATTCCTGACAATCCCCGACTTTTCCGCACCATCCTGCCGCTGGCCATCGGGACCCATTCATGATAGGAACATGCCGATGAGACCGATGCTTTGGTACCCCGCTATCGCGCTTTTGCTCGCTTCCCTGTCGCACGCACAGCCGTCGGACGGCGGCACACAGGATTCCACCGGATCGGGAACGGCGGAGGAATCCACGCAAACAGGCGAACAAGCCCCCTCCGACAAACCCGCGCAATCCCGATTCTGGGAAGCCGCCATCGGCGAGTCCGGGCATTACATGGTCGCGCTCGACCGCATCTCATCCATCAGCCGCCATCAATACATCCTCAACGGCAACGCCTTGGTCGATGAAGTGACGATCGACTCCGTCGGCCAGTCGCTCGCGCGCTTCTATCACATCCGCCCTCTCACCGAAGCAGCGGACGGAGCGCCGGCATCCGCAGCGTCGAGAATCGTCGAGCGCGGCAAGGAACTCGTCGATCAAGCCGCTGGCCGGATCGGCACCAAGGCGCATGAGATGGTGGTCAAGACCTACCCGGACACGACCCATGCCCGCAGCATCGAGTACCGCATCCTTTCCGCATCGGATTTGGAAGCCCTCCACAAGAGCATGCGCACCGCCTGGGAAAGCGGCAAGGGCAGGAAGTTCTCCATGGAATGATCGCGCCGACGGGAACCGCCACCCGCGATGCAACAACGCCCTCGTCTGCTTGGGTGCTGCCGACGCACCACGGCACTCATCCTTTGGGAGATTCAATCCATCCGATCGTGACCCAATGTTTCCGGAGTCATCGTTCACGCGGGCGCATGCCTCCGGCCAGCGCTTGCTTGACGCCGCAGCCTTGCGGGTTCATCGATGGCGCGTGCGCACGGTGTGTTCCGGAATCCTCGTCGGACTGTGGTGGTCCACCGCCACCGGTTTGATGGCGCAGCCTGCAGCCGCGACCGCGGCTCCATCCGAAGCGGTGGTGCAGGCCGAACGCCCGGGCCCCGAGGTCGCCGCATCGGCTCTGGCCGCCGTGGCCAAGCTCGGTGAAGAGGTCGTGCAAGGGCGATACCTCGCTGCGCTCGAACGCATGAATCCGCAGTGGAAGGAACGCACGGCCGCAAGAATGGGCGGCATGAAAGCACTCGAAACACAACTGGCTGGAGTGGCCGAGGAGATGGTGCGGCAGGGCGTGCGGATGCTTTCCTTCAAGCCGCAGGGCGAGCCGCGGGTGCTCGAAGTCTCTCCGGGCACCTCCCGGGGCGGGAATCTGGTCTATACGAAATGGCTGGTGCTTGTACCCACCGTGAGCCGTGTGCGCCTGCTGCAGCAATCCGAGGGACAAGCCGCCCGGCAGGTCACCATCGAGAGCACCGGGTATCAGGTGGCGATTGCCGACAAAGGTGCCGCGGACTGGACGTTCATCGACGGCGCGGGACTCACCGCAGCTGATCTCCGCGGCCTCTTCGGCACGCTTCCGGCGGAACTCGCGCTTCCTCCGGTATTGAAACGAATCATTCCCTGAAATCGATCGACGACATGGCATTGAAGAAACGGAAGGCAAGGACGGGACTCGAAGAACAACGCGAGCTTCACCGCAAGCTGCTCGGCCTGTGGAAACGCGGACAAAGCAAGTGGTGCGAGGCGCGAGAGTCGGAAATCCACGGCCGCGGCGTGATCGCGACCAGCTTCATCCCGAAGGGCACACGCATCATCGAGTATGTCGGAGAACCGATCGACAAGCAGGAGAGCGACCGCCGCGCGCGCGTCCAGCACCGCCGCGCGATCCGCCATGGAGATGCCGCCGTCTACATCTTCACGATCTCCGGGAAGACCGACATCGACGGCAACGTTCCCTGGAACACCGCACGCCTCATCAATCATTCCTGCGAACCGAATTGCGAGGCGCAAACCGAGGGCCGACGGATCTTCATTCACGCCATCCGCGACATCCGCGCCGGCGAGGAACTGGTGTACGATTACGGGTTCGATCTCGACCACTACGAGGACCACCCGTGCCGCTGCGGCAGCGCCTCCTGCGTCGGGTACATCGTCAGCCGCGACCAGTGGGGCAAGCTGCGCAAGCTGCTGCGGCAACGAACACCGACGGCAAAAACAGACCGACTCCCGAAGGCGGGATGATCCGCGACAAACTCCGCGCACCCCGCGGAGTTTGCCGTCACGGAATGGCCTGCATCAGCGACAAGCCCCACCAGACGAGTGCGGCGGCGATGGTCGAAAACAGCAAGAATCCGGCGAATCCGCGGCTCTGCTCGCGACGGATGTTGGCCACCTGGGTGCGCGTGAAGAGCTGCTGTTCGAACTGCTTGATTCGTTTCTGCTTCTTGAAGATGCCCATCGGCGGCAGCATGCTCGAACGATCGATGCGCTGCTCGGCGAGCACATGACAGAAATGCTTGTTGCGGCTCTCGAGTTGCTTGAGCTCCTGCTCGAGTTCGCGCATCTTGTCGAGCTCGAACTCGACGCCCGGAGCTTTTTTCCTCGGTTTCATGATGGGTCCGGTGCGGGGATTGCCGATCACTTGAGCCAATACACGGCGAGTGCCGCACCGCCCAGCACCAGCAGCGGCAGGTTGAAGGCGAGACCGTTGCGCAGGTTCGAGACAAACTCGCCGGAAAACGCACGGCCTCGGATCCTGCCGCGACGCGATGCCTTGCCGAAGACCGTGCCCGCGCGGGTGCCCTCGAAATGCGCAGCCGCTTGGTCGTACTCCTCCGCGGCAAGCTCAAGACTCACGGTCGCACGCTCGAGCTTTTCATGCAGCGTGTCGCGCGTCCAGTTGTCCGGGTTGAGCTTCTGGATCTTGTCGAGGTGCGAGGCAAACGACACCCGGCACTGCTCGAGGTCCTGCATCTCCTCGCGGATTTCGTACAAGGTGCGGTCGATCATCGTCACCGCCGTGGTGAATCGCTCGGTGAGCTCGACCTGCTGTGACACAAAAGCCCGCTTGCGCGCGGTCAACTCCTCGAGCTCCTGCTTTTTCCGCTCCAACTCCTCGCGCT
>VHCM01000137.1 GCA_016871685.1 Verrucomicrobiota bacterium | reverse complement strand
GTCGGCGCCGGGCCGCCACCACATCCGCGTCTGCCGCACGCTCTCCTGCGCGATGGGTGGATCGTACGAGCTGATGGAGCGCTTGTGCGAGCTCACCGGCATCGACCGAGCGCATGCCGATGCCCATCACCAAGCGATCGCAGTCTCGCCTTGCGGCAATTTCTCCGTCGAATTCGCCGAATGTCTCGCCTCCTGCGGCACCGCACCGGTTTGCATGGTCAACGACGACTTCCACGAAGGCGTCACCGCCGACAAGGCTGGGGCCTTGCTCCGTGGGTATGGAAGGGATGGGGAAGGTTGATTCGTGATTGGTGAGTGGAGATTCGAACGGGAAGCAGTCGCACGGCGCGGTTCGTCAAGGGGAGCGGAGAGGTCGGGATTCCTTCAGGATTGGGTGCACGACGGCGGGCCGATTTCACTTGTCCCCGCGGGCACCCCGCGCGATGATCACGCAGTTCATGTCTGCCACGCCGCGGAACGCCGATTCATGAGCACGATCACCTACACCAAGCCACCGCATCCGCGGGAACACCGGATGATTTTCCGGAACATCGACCGCGCAGGATGGGATCCGTCGATCGATTGTTACCTGCGCGACGGCGGTTATGCCGATCTGCGCAAGGCGCTGGCGATGCAGCCGCGCGAAATCATCGAGGAAGTGAAGAAGTCCGGTCTGCGCGGCCGCGGTGGCGCGGGATTCCCCACGGGGATGAAGTGGACTTTCATTCCGCCGAACAACACCAAGCCGGTGTACCTGATCTGCAACGGCGACGAATCCGAGCCGGGCACGTTCAAGGACCGCTACATCGTCCATCAGGATCCGCACCAGCTCATCGAGGGCATGGTCATTTCCTGTTACGCCGTGGGAGCGCACACCGCCTACATCTACCTGCGCGAGGAATTTCCGCATGCGGCGCTCCTTCTCGAGCAGGCGATCGATGAGGCGCGCGCGCACGGGTTCGTGGGCACCGACGTGCTGGGATCCGGATTCGACGTCGAGATCCACGTCCATCGCGGTGCCGGCGCTTACATTTGCGGCGAGGAAACCGGCCTGATCGAATCGCTCGAAGGCAAGCGGCCTTATCCGCGGATCAAGCCGCCGTACTTTCCCGCGGCTCTCGGCTTGTACCTGTGTCCGACGATCGTCAACAACGTCGAATCCCTTTGCCATGTGAAGCACATCATCGGCATGGGCGGCGACGCCTACTCCAGGTTCGGGGTGGCCCGCAACACGGGCACGCGCATCCTCTGCGTCTCCGGCGACGTCAAGCGCCCCGGTTATTTCGAGGTCGAGGTCGGCAAGCTGACGATGCGCGAGTTGCTTTACGATCTCTGCGGCGGCCCGAAGGACGGCCGTGCATTCAAGGCGGTGATCCCCGGCGGCTCGTCGTCCAAGATCCTGCGCTGTGATGAGAGCTTTGCACTGCGTCAACCCGACGGCACCGCGCGCGATCTCGGGTTCTGGGACATCCCGCTCGACTTCGACACGTTGGCGGCCTGCGGGTCGATGGCCGGGTCCGGCGGAGTGATCGTGCTCGACGACTCGCGCCGCATCTCGTGGGTGCTCAACAATCTCAATGCTTTTTACGCGCACGAATCGTGTGGTCAGTGCACGCCGTGCCGCGAGGGCGTCGCGTGGATGAGAAAGATCAGCGATCGCCTCGTGTCCGGCGAGGCCGCTCCCGGCGACATCGACACGCTCGAAAGCGTCGCGTACCAGATCGACGGCCGAACGATCTGCGCGTTCGGTGAGGCGGCTTCGTGGCCGGTCGAGGCGATGATCGCGAAATTCCGCGACGAGCTTGTCGCCGAGACCCGTGCCGAGGCGGCCGCCGTGCCGCACAATCCCGAGGCTGTCGCGCAACGTCGCTTCCTTTCATGCGCGAATTCCTGATCTTCATGCTGATGTTCACGGCTGCTCCGGGGAGCACGCCCGAAGCCCGTGAGTGGACGGCGGCCGACGGTGCGGTGATCAGGTACCGCTGGAGTGCCCCGGAAACCACCGAACCCGGCAAAACCCATCCGCTCGTGCTGTTCCTTCATGGATCGGGCGAGCGCGGCGATGACAACCACGCCCAGCTCAAGCACGGCGTGATTCCGATTCTTGCAGGTGCCGCAGCACTTGGGACTCCGGTGTTTCTGATTGCGCCGCAGTGTCCCCGCGATCGATGGTGGTCGGAGCCCGCGCCGGATCGGACGCGCCTGGATGATTCGGGGCGGCCGAACGAACTGTTGGACAACGTCCTGGCGCTGATGGCCGACATCCAGAGCAAACATCCCGTGGATCCGAAGCGCCTTCATGTCACCGGCATTTCAATGGGCGGATTTGGCACATGGGATTTGCTGGGCCGTTGTCCGGGTCGCTTTGCCTCCGCGATGCCGATCTGCGGCGGCGGAGATCCTTCGCGCGCCGCGGCATTCAAAGATGTGCCGGTGTGGGCTTTTCACGGTGATGCCGACGAGCGGGTTCCCGTCGAGGCGACCCGCCGGATGATCGAGGCTCTGGAAAAAGCCGATGGCAAGCCAAAGGTCACCTACTACCCGGGTGTCGGCCACGATGCATGGACCCGCACCTACGACGATCCGGAAGTCATTCGCTGGTTGCTTGAGCCGAAATCGATCGAGCGATCCGGCGGCGAATGATTCGTGCGCTCATCAAGCGTGGCTGGCTGCTCACCGACTGCTCACGCGTCCTTCACGCCGCGTCCTGGTCGGCGGCGCGTTTGCGGCGGATGATCGGTTGGCGTTCGCCGAGGACGACCTGGCGGTTGATGGTGACCGACTCGATGTCGCCGCGCGAGGGGACTTCGAACATCACGTCGAGCATGAGGCTTTCGAAGATCGAGCGCAGCGCGCGGGCACCGGTGCCGCGGCGCACGGCTTCGGCGGCGAGCGCCTGCAGTGCGTCCTTGGTGACGCGGAGTTTCACGCCGTGCATGGCGAGTTGTTTGCCGTATTGCCGGATCAGCGCGTTTTTCGGCTCGGTGAGGATGGCCATCAGTTCTTCTTCGCCGAGCGGCCGCAGGGCGGAGACGACCGGCAGTCGGCCGATGAACTCAGGGATGAGTCCGAACTGGAGAAGATCTTCCTGCTGGATGCGGCCGAGCACGTCGGCTTCGGTGGCGGCGTGGACGCCCTGGGCGTCGGGTGCGTGGAATCCGAGGGTGTTGCGGCCGAGGCGGCGGCGGATGATGTCCTCGACGCCGACGAACGCGCCACCCACGATGAAGAGGATGCGTTCGGTATTGACCTGGATGTATTCCTGCTGCGGGTGTTTGCGGCCGCCTTGCGGCGGTACGTTGCAGACGGTGCCTTCGAGAATCTTGAGCAGCGCCTGCTGGACGCCCTCGCCGGACACGTCGCGGGTGATCGAGACGTTTTCGGTCTTGCGTCCGATCTTGTCGATTTCATCGACGTAGATGATGCCGCGTTCGGCGCGGGCGACATCGAAGTCCGCCGCTTGCAGTAGGCGCAGGATGATGTTCTCGACATCCTCGCCGACGTATCCGGCCTCGGTGAGTGTGGTGGCGTCGACGATGCAGAACGGGACGTCGAGCACGCGGGCGAGGGTGCGGGCAAGCAGGGTTTTGCCCGAGCCGGTGGGGCCGAGCAGCAGGATGTTCGACTTCTCGATTTCGACGTCGCGGAATTCCTCGTCGGTCTTGACCTGGTGTTGGCGCAGCCGCTGGTAGTGGTTGTGGACGGCCACCGAGAGCACCTTCTTGGCGGTTTCCTGGCCGATGACGAACTCGTTGAGTTTTGCGAGGATCGCCGCCGGGACGGGGACTTTGAAATTCGGTTTCTCCGATGCGGTGCGGCCCTTGGATGCGCTGCCCGCGAGTTCCTTCTCGATGATGTTCGCGCAGACGTCGATGCACTCGTTGCAGATGTAGACTCCGGGGCCGGCGATGAGTTTCCTGACTTCCGCGTGGCTCTTTCCGCAGAACGAGCACATGGTGAGGTTGGATGCGCGGGCCATGGAAGAACGGGGTGCGGGTTGACGGGATATGCTTGGAATCGAATCTTCGCGCGAATCGGCGTCGGCTTCAATCAAATACCGACGGAGGCCGTCGGATTTGCCGGAAAACCAG
>VHCM01000136.1 GCA_016871685.1 Verrucomicrobiota bacterium | reverse complement strand
CTCGAGATGCTCGAAGGGGTGATCAAGCACGCGCCGAAATCGCGCTACGCGGCGAAGTCACGCTTCACCATTGGCGAACTTCATCACGCGGAGAAAGACAGCAAGAAAGCCGTTACCGCCTTCCGCAAACTCGTTGCGGAGCAACCCGACTCGCCCGAGGCACCCGAAGCGCTGTTCCGCAGCGGTGTGGTCCTGCTGGAGGAGGCGGACCGCGGCAACCAGAACCAAGCGAATCTCGATCTCGCACGCGAGGCGTTCAACGACTACCTGCTGCAATACCCGGGCCACTCCAAAAATGCGGACGCCCGCCGCATGCTCTCGAACCTCCAAGGCCGCGACCTCAACCGCTCGCTCGACATCGCCGAGTTTTATCTCAAGACCGGCAAACACGAGGCGGCCAAGGTATATTACCGCGACATCGTCAAACGATCGTCACCCGGCGAGGTGCGCGACAAGGCCGCAACCCGGTTGAAGGAACTCGGCGAATGAACGCGATCGTCCGCATGCCCGCGCTCTGCGCGATGCTCGCCGTCGTGGTTGTTTCTTGCGCAGGCTACCACCTCGGCGGCACCAAGCCCAAGGCGCTCGAAGGCGTGCGCCACATCAACGTGCCGATGTTATCCAATGCCACCACCCACCCGCGCGCCGACGCGATCGCCACCTCCGCCGTGGCCGACGCGATCACCGCAGACGGCACGTACCGGCTCTCCGGGCCGGATCAGGCGGATGCGATCCTCGAAGGCACCGTGCGCCGCATCGATTACAGCATGATCCGCGCCACCCGCCTCGACACGCTGCGCCCCGAGGAACTCGCCAACACCGCGGTGATCGACTGGACACTGCGCGACGCACGCAACCCGACCAAAGTGCTCGCCTCGGGAAGCTCGTCGGGAAACAGCCAGCTCTTCGTCACCGCCAACCTGCAGACCGCCCGCAACAACGCGCTGCCCGAGGCACTCGCCCGCGCCGCCGAAGCAGTCACCACGTCACTCTCCAATGGATTCTGAGGCGACACAGCGGCCACCATGCGCTTTCGCGACCAATCGCCCCTTGACCTCGGCAAGCGCGGCCCGTAACAACAGCGCCCCATGGGATTTGACACACTCGGGCTGTCCGCAGCCGTACTGAAAGCCGTCGAAGAAAGCGGCTACACCACCCCCACCCCGATCCAGGAACGGGCCATCCCGATCATCCTTGAGGGCCGTGACGTCATCGGTGCCTCGCAAACCGGCACCGGCAAGACGGCCGCATTCGCCTTGCCGAGCCTGTCGCGAATCCAGCCGCTCGGCAAACCACAGATCCTCGTCCTCGAACCCACCCGCGAACTCGCCCACCAAGTCGCCGAGTCGTTCCTCCATTACGGAAAACACAGCGGACTCAAGGTCGCCCTGCTCTACGGCGGCGTCGGACTGGGCAAACAAGCGGAAGAACTCCAGGCCGGCGCCGATGTCGTCGTCGCCACCCCCGGACGGCTCGTCGACCACTTCTACCGCGCCGCCATGCGCTTCGGCGAACTCAAGGTGCTCGTCCTCGATGAAGTCGACCGCATGCTCGACATGGGATTCCTCCCGCAGGTCCGCAAAATCGTCAACCTCTGCCCGTGGGAGGGACGGCAAACGCTGTTCTTCTCCGCCACCATGCCGCCGGCCATCCAGACCTTCGCGCAATGGTGCCTCAGCAATCCGGTCGAAGTCGAGATCGCCCGTCGCGCCGTCGCATCAACCGTCACCCACGCGTTCTACCCGGTCGCGATGGACCAACGCGACGAACTGCTCCTCGCGTTGCTCAAGGAGACCGACTACCACTCGGTGATGATCTTCACCCGCACCCGCAAGGAAGCCGACGACGTCACGTCGCTCATCAAGTCCACCGGCCAGACCAAGGTCGCCGCGATGCACTCGGACATCCAGCAGACCGATCGCATGAAGGCGCTTGCCGGATTCAAATCAGGCGAATTCGAGATCCTGGTCGCCACCGACGTCGCCGCGCGCGGCATCGACATCTCCGGCGTGTCCCATGTGATCAACTACCGCGTCCCCGAAAATGCCGAGGACTACGTCCACCGCATCGGCCGCACCGGCCGCGCCGAAGCGGAGGGCGATGCGTTCACGATCCTCACCGCCGACGAACTCGACTTCGCGAAATCCGTCGAGGTCTTCATCGACCAGAAAATCCCGCGCCGCCGACTCGAGGGCTTCGACTACACGTACACCGCGCTGCTCGACGATTCGCCGCCCAAACCGGTGCGCCGCAAAACCGGCGGACCGAAAAAACGCCGCCGCTGATTTCTCGGTGTCGGCGATTTTGTCTGGAGAACCAGTAGAGTAGAGAGCAATGGGACTGGCGAAATCCGCCCATTGCTCTTTACCCTACTGGTTCCTCTTCTGATCCTTGAAACCATGCGAGTCCTCGCCATCGACCCTGCGGTGCGCAACACCGGCTACGCCGTACTGGAGGGAAGCGCACGCCAACCCGTCGTCCTCGAGTACGACGTGATCCGCATGCCGGACTCGCTGGTCCAGTCCGCCGCGCTGGCGGGCATCCGCACCCACTTGGCCGAGGTCATCGCACGCCACCGGCCCGACGAAGTCGCCGTCGAGGGGATCATCTACGTCCAGTCGCACCGCACCGCGATCACGATGGGCGCCGCACATGCCGCCGTCCTGATCGCCGCAGCGGATGGCGGACTGCCGGTCTATGAGTACCCGCCGAAGAAAGTGAAGAGCGCGGTGGTCGGCCGCGGCAATGCCGACAAGTCGCAGGTCGCGTTCATGGTGCGCGCGCTGCTCGGCCTCGCCGAAACGCCGCCGCCCGACGCCGCCGATGCGATTGCGATTGCCATCGCGCACCTCCAGTCGTCCGATCCGCTCAAGGCGTCGCTCGTCGACCGCCGCAGGGTTTGACCTGCCATTCCCATGCTGTCGATCGAACACCTTCCCGGGCGGATCACCTACGAGGACGGACTGCGGCTGCAACAGCAGCGCGTGGACGGCGTGCTCGCCGGTGACGAGCGGGAAACGATCTTCCTTCTCGAGCACGAACCGGTTTACACGATCGGCCGCATTCGGGATCAATCCTCGCTGCGCGATTCGGCGCTGCTCCGCCATCCGGTCTTCGAAACCAACCGCGGCGGCCAGGCGACCTACCACGGCCCGGGTCAGCTCGTCGGCTATCCGATCCTCGACCTGAACCGGCGAGGACGCGACCTCCACGCCCACCTGCGCCTCATCGAGGAGGTGATCCTGCAAACGTGCGTGCACTTTGGCGTCAATGCCCGCCGCCGCGACGGACTCACCGGCGTCTGGACCGGCGAGCGCAAACTCGCGTCGATCGGGGTCGGCGTGCGCAAGTGGGTCACCATGCACGGCTTCGCCTTCAACATCACCCGGGCCTGCCTGTCGCCCTTCCTCGCGATCACCCCGTGCGGACTCGACGGCGTGACGATGACCTCGCTCGATGTCGAGGCGGGCCGGCCGATCGAAATCGGCGAGGCGGCCTCGGTGATCACGCCCCTCCTCACCGAAGCATTCGATCAAAACCGCCGCAGCAGCGTGTCGGCGCGATAGACATCGCTTGTCTGAAGATGATTGAACGTGAAGTGCAGTCCAGTGTCGCCATTCATTCCACTCTGACCGCCCATCCTCCCTGCGTAGTTCGCGCTATCCGCTGCCGCTCAAACTCGCCGCCTCGCCGGCTGCATCCGCATCGGGTTGTATTGCCCCTCCCGTGAATGACGACGACAGCCTGTTCGCATCCTTTTTACAACTGATCACTGCCGGTCACTGGACAAACCGGATTTGCAGCGCAACGATTCGCGCATGCATGATTTACCGCTGATTTCGACGATTGCCGCTGCGCTTTTCACCGCATGGCTTCTCGGACTTGCGACACAGCGGATGCGGCTTTCACCGATTGTCGGTTATCTTCTCGCCGGCCTGCTGATCGGGCCGAATACACCCGGCTTCATTGGCGACGTCGAGATCGCTCAACAACTCGCCGAGATCGGCGTGATCCTGCTGATGTTCGGAGTCGGTCTGCATTTCAATCTCAAGGATCTCGCCGCCGTCAAGAACATCGCCGTGCCCGGCGCGATCGGCCAGAGCCTCGCCGCGACGATGTTGTCGATGAGCGTCTTCGCCATGTTCGGCATGCCGC
>VHCM01000135.1 GCA_016871685.1 Verrucomicrobiota bacterium | reverse complement strand
CCAGTTCCGCGTGCGCCCCGAAGGCCACGTCTTCATCTCGCAGTGGTACCTGCTCGCCGCGATGCTTTGGTTCCCGTGGATCTACATCACTGCGAACACCTTGCTGCACTGCCTGCCCGGCCATCCGTTGATGGCCGCCGGCAGCATCGCCTGGTTCCGCTCGGCATTCCTCTTCCTCTTCTTCGCGCCGGTCGCGCTGGCCGCCGCCTACTATCTCGCGCCGAAGGTCACCGGCCGACCGGTGTTCTCCTACGCGCTGGCCAGGGTTGGCTTCTGGTCGCTGGCGGTCATCGCGCCTTGGGCCGGCCTGCAGAAACTCGCCGGTGTACCCGTACCGTATTTTCTGCCTTATCTTGGTGCCGCTGCGGCAGCCCTGTTGTTCGTGCCCGCTGCCGCTGCCGCAGTCAACACGCTGCGCACCATGGCCTCGTCCCCCGACACGCTCGCGGCGAGTCCGTCGCTGCGCTTCGCCGCGGCCGGCATGGGCGCACTGCTGGTCCTCGGTCTCGCGTCGGTGCTGCTCAACCTGCCGGGCTCGACCCTGCGCATCACGCAGTTCACACTGTCGGGCTACGGTTTCGACATCCTCGGTCTCTACGGGTGCTTCACGTTGGTGATGTTCGGCCTGGCCTACTTCATCGTGCCGCGCGTCACCCGCCGCGAATGGCTCTCGGCGCGCCTCATCTCGATGCACTTCCTGTTTTCCGTCTACGGCACGATCTTCGTCGCGCTCGTCGCGCTCTTTGGCGGACTCCTCCAAGGCTCCGGTCAGGAATCGTGGCAGCAACCCTGGAGCGCCGCCTCGGCCTTCTCGCGGCCCTATGCGGTGGCCATCACGCTGTCTTGGTCGCTCATCCTTTTCTCCAACCTGTTCTTCTTCCTCCACCTCGCGCTGATGTGGCTCGGCCTCGGCCGACAAAGCTCGCACCCGACCCTGCTTCCCGTGTCCCACGAATCGGCCAGCCCGCACGGCAGCGAGGATGTCGCCCAACCCGCAGCCGCCCGCTGACCCAACCCCTCCGGATTTCCCCATGAGTCTGCGCAATTTCATCCTTGGCCTTGCAGCCAGCTTCGGAGCCGCCTGGCTGGCTGTGGTCGTGGTGCCGTTCTTCAAGATGCGCTCCCTCGAGCCGCTGCCCTTGGCCGAGCCCGTCGGCACCAGTACCGTCTTTCATCCCAAGCGCACCGGCCGCATCGCCAATGGTGCCGACGTCTACGCCGCCAACGGCTGCGCGCTGTGCCATACCCAGGTCGTGCGCCCCACCTACGCGGGCAACGACCTCTACCGCGCGGACTGGGGCGGACTCAAGGACGACGCCGATCGCGGCGACACGCGTCGCGAAACGAATGCTTATGATTTCGAAGGTGAGACCTTCGCGCAAATCGGATCGACGCGGCTCGGGCCGGACTTGTCGAACCTCGGTCGGCGCGTCGAGGCAGCGCACGCGTCGTTCGCCGAAGCCACCCGCTGGCTTTATCTGCACCTCTACGATCCCAAGCTCGATTCCACGCGCTGGGATTCGCAGTGCCCGCCCCACCGTTTCCTCTTCGAGGAGCGCGATGTCCGTGGCCAACCGTCGCCCGACGCGTTGCCCGTCGCCGCCAGCGAGGGCAAACAAGTCGTGCCCGCCGCCGATGCGCGTGCACTGATCTCCTATCTGCTCTCCCTCAGGAAAGACCACCCGCTGCCAGCCGCGCTCGACTTCGCGCCCGCCAAACCCGCCGCCGCAGAGTGAATCCCGAGCAACCCATTCGCATCCGACATGTCCCAGCACGATTCCAAACCTGATCTCGAAGAGTCGATCAATGTGAGCGAGGCACACGGCCGTCTGGTGCGCGACATCGCGGCGTCCGCCCGCGAGAAACGCATTGTCGAAGGCGGGAGCGAGCCGATCTCGGCCTGGGTGCTCGCCGCCTGCGGAGTCGCCGTGCTCGTCGCCGGCGGCATCCTCGGTGGCGCGGGGGAGTTGTTCTCATACAACACCACGTACCGACCCGGCTACGAGCGCACCCCGCCGCCCGGTGTGGTCGACACCGGTCCGCAACCCAAGGAAGCGCTGGCGGCCTACATGGCCAAGGGTGCAAAAATCTACTCCGCCAAGTGCAACGGCTGCCACGGCGCGGACGCCAAGGGCGACGGCGCGAACTTCCCGTCGCTCGCCGGATCGACCTGGATCACCGGCGACACGCAACGTCTCGCGATGATCATCCTCAACGGCCTGCAGGGACCGACGAGCACCGGCAAGACCTACGGCGTGATGCCGCCCCAAGGTGTGGGACTCTCGGCTGCCGACCTTGCCGGCATCATGACCTATGTGCGCAACCACTTCGGCAACAGCACCGGCGATGTCGTCACCACCGAGATGGCCAAGGCGGCGTTCGAGATCTCCGCCACCCGTGGCAACGCCGGCCAGATGACGTCCGCTACGGAACTCGACGCCGACCACGCGAAGGCCCTGCCCGGCGAGCCGCTTGATCCCAAGGCACTGCTCGATCCGGTGAGCCTCGCGCCCGCGACGGCCCCCGCTCCCTGACCTCCCACCTCTCTTCACCACACCGCATTTTTCAATCCGATCCGGACATCCCGTTTGATTTCCGCCTCCTGCGGCTATTTAGTCGGCACGATCCAGAACCCAACCGCCCCACGACGGAACCATGAGCGCGCACGCCACCAGCCACACCGGGCACGACGACCACCACCACGATCCCGGGTTCCTCCGGAAATACGTCTTTTCCACCGATCACAAAATGATCGGCATCCAGTACGGCATCACCGCGATGCTGTTCCTCGCCTTCGGGTTCTACCTGATGATGGTGATGCGCTGGAGCATCGCCTACCCGCACCAGCCGCTGCCCGAATGGATGAGCTGGATCTTCACCGACACTTGGAAGGCGCGCTGGCTCCAGGACGGCAAGGTCACCGGCGAGACCTACAACATGTTCGGCGCGATGCACGGCACGATCATGGTGTTCCTCGGCATCGTGCCGCTCGGCTTCGGCGCCTTCGGCAACTACGTCACCCCGTTGCAGATCGGCGCGCCCGACATGGCGTTCCCTCGGCTCAACATGATGAGCTACTGGGTCTACCTCGCCGGCGGACTCATCATGTGCGCGTCGTTCTTCATGGAATCCGGCGCCGCCAAGTCGGGCTGGACGAACTACTCGCCGCTCGCCGGATTCGCCGACGGCCAGATCGTCAACCAATGGCTCGCCGGCCAGACGCAATGGCTCATCGGCCTCGTGCTGCTCATCACGTCGTCGCTTCTCGGCTCCGTCAACTTCATCACCACCATCATCAACCTGCGCGCGCGCGGCATGACGTGGATGCGCATGCCCTTCCTCGTCTGGTCGATGCTCGTCACCGCGTTCCTGCTGCTCCTCGCCTTCCCGCCGCTCGAAGCCGCGGGCATCATGCAGTTGATGGACCGCGTCGCGCATTCGTCGTTCTTCATGCCCAGCGGGCTCTTCACCAAGAGCGAGGGACTCGCCGACCTCTCCGGCGGCGGCTCGCCGCTGCTCTTCCAGCACCTGTTCTGGTTCCTCGGCCACCCGGAGGTCTACGTCCTGCTGTTGCCCGCATTCGCCTGTGTCGCGGAAATCATCCCGGTCTTCACCCGCAAGCCGCTTTGGGGCTACAAGCCCATGGTCTACTCGGTGATCGTCCTCGGTTTCCTCTCGTTCATCGTCTGGGCCCACCACATGTACATGACCGGCATGGGCCCGGTCGTCTCGACCTTCTTCCAGACGACCACCGTGCTCATCTCGGTGCCCTCGGTGATCATCATCACCGCGATGCTCATCTCGCTGTGGGGCGGCTCGATCCGTTTCACGCCACCGATGATGTGGGCCTGCGCGTTCATCCCGATGTTCGGCATCGGCGGCCTCACCGGTCTGCCCCTCGCGTTCAACCTCGCCGACCTCCACCTCCACGACACCTACTACGTCATCGGCCACTTCCACTACGTCGTCGCGCCGGGCATCCTCTTCGGCTTCTTCGCGGGCGTGCTCCACTGGTATCCCAAGATCACCGGCCGCTTCATGAGTCCGTGGCTCAACCAACTGCACTTCTGGCCAAGCCTGATCTGCATGAACGTGATCTTTTTCCCGATGCTCGTGCAGGGCATGGCCGGCTTCCACCGCCGCTGGTACAACGGCGGCGACGCCTACCTCGCCAAGGCGGCCGACAGCGCCAATGTCTTCGGCAAGACCGTCGCGGAGTGGATCGATCTCAACATCCTGATGTCGATGGGTGCCTGGACCCTCGCGGTCGCGCAGATCCCGTTCATCATCAACCTGCTCGTCTCTTGGAAGACCGGACGCAAAGTCACCAGCGACAACCCGTGGCAGGCCACCACCCTCGAGTGGGCCACGCCGACGCCTCCGGGACACGGCAACTTCACCTTCGAGCCGTCCGTTTACCGCGGACCCTACGAGTACAGCAGGCCGGGATCGGAAACGGACTACATGCCGCAGTGGGAAGAGCCGAAGACCCGCGGCACCGACGCGGCCTCCTGAGCCCGGCTCCCGCCCCACCGATCAAGGACAACCGCCAACGCTCCC
>VHCM01000134.1 GCA_016871685.1 Verrucomicrobiota bacterium | reverse complement strand
CATCGACGTCGAACACTCGCTCGCGCAACGAGGCCACCGCCGATCTCACCCCCTGTTGACCGGCGAACAGATAAGCACCCAGGTACAACCAGCCGGGCAAGGAGGTGGAAGCGCCCCAGCGATCAACACCCGCCGCAGCCAGCAGGAACAGCAGCCCGAGAGCGCAGGACCATTCCTGGTTCAACTCGCCGGATCGCAAGCGCTGGATCAATGGCTCCGGGCCGCCATCCGGCACGATGAGCGGGTGAATATCGGCACCGGTTTTCTTGAGATCGGATTCGATGCGTTCCTCAGGCTCGATCGTGTTGTCGAAGGTGACCGAGAGCACTTTTCCGAGATAGGTTGCCGTCGCGCGCCTCACCCCGGGGATGCGCGCCACCCGGCGCTCGAGCTTGGCGGCGCAGGCCTCGCAGGCATTGCCCTCCAAGCGATACGTCTGACGACGCAGCGTCCGCTCGACCTGGGAAACATGCTCGCGCAGCAGCTTGCGAACCTCGACGTCCGTGAGCACCGACGGATCAAAATCGACATCGAGCGCCGCGGACGACGGATGAGGCGACACTCTCAGGATGCCCGCGTGGGATTCCAGCGGGTGATCCACCGGCGGCCGGAAATCGCTCCTTGTCATGCATTGACTCTGACAGATCGTGGTCCGCCGTGAAAGCGATCAATCGCGGATGCGAGGGACAGCCAAGTGAAGAACAGAACGGGTGGGCCGCCCGTGCCCCCCTTTGTGCTCCGCGAATCTTCTTTCTCTTCCCCAATCTCCAATCCCCCATTTCCAATATCCCTGGCCTCACATGCCCGGCGAGACGCCGTGCGGGGCCGGCAGGATGCCGACGCTCCCCGGCTCCGCGCGTTTCTTTTTCTTTCCACTTCCTCTTCCCCAATCACCAATCACCCTCTTCCCCTTGAAACTGAAAACTGACCACTTGCAACTTTTCCCCACTCTCCTGTCCTGCATCCTGCTTGGCTGAAGCGCGACAGATCAGGCAGATCCGCGGCAGCGCATCCGCGTTCATCTGCGTCCATCCGTGGTTCTCTTTCTGGAGAAGAGTCGGACAAGCGCAAGACATGGTGTGGCTGCCTGGGCAGCCATGAATCGCAAATGCGGCTTCAAGCCGCACAACGACCGCCGGAAAGCCGTCTCTGCCCACCATGGCGGCTACAAGCCGCCACTCCATGAAGCGACAAGCTGCTCGGCCTTGGAAGCGCGCTGCGCGAAATCGGATCGTTCGTCCCTAGCATTTTGGCGAAGGGGGCGTTCGCCACCAAAAAAAAGCGGGGCTGCGGTTTGCACCGCAGCCCCGCACGAGGGGATTCGTCTTGCGCGAATCAGTTGGGTGCCGTGCCGGTCTTCACGCGCATGAAGAGCTTGGCCGAGCCACCGTGGGCGGTGTTGGCAAGATCCACCGTGATGGTGGTCGATGCTCCCTGCGACGGGACGGACAGCATCACCGGCGTCCACGACTGCGGATCGGCGATGTTCGAGGTCGCCTCGATGGTGTAGGTTGCGCCTTCCACCGATTCCCACACCATCGTGCAGACCGAGCCTGCCATCGTGATGCTGGTCACCTTGAAGGCCGGATGATTCTCGATGACGATCGAGTAATCCTCGCTGGCCGAACCGGTGTAGTTCGGATCGTTCACCGTGGCGGTGACACTGTAGTCGCCTGCCGCATCCGGGGCATCGGCCGAGGGGCCGTAGCTCGTCGCAGCGCGGCCGCTGTAGCTGTAGGTGAAGGCGGTGACTCCTTCGGCATTCGCCGTGTAGGCGTTGCCGGAGCGGGTGAGCGTCACGGTGACGGCCTTCGGATTGATGGTGAAGTCCGCTGCGGTGAACGAGTCGATCGAGTAGTTCGAGCCGGCGGCCAGAGTGCCTTGGGTGACGGCATAGGTACCGGCGTTCTCACCTTCGGAACGGGTCAGCGCGCCGCTGAGCGAGTCACCGCCGACCAGTCCGTTGACAGTGTACGTGAGTGCCGGATCGGCATCGCCGTAAGTCTTGGACAGGGCGTTGGCCGTGATCGTGATCGACTTCGCGGTGATGGTGAAGTCGGCCCCGGTGAAGGATGCGACCGTGTAGTTCGAGTTGGCCAAGGTGCCCACGCCGATGGCGTAGACCCCGACGTTCTCGCCGGCATCGCGGCCGAGGGTGCCACTGAGCGTGTCGCCATTAACCAGACCATCGGCCGTGTAGGTGAGCGCCGGATCAGAGGCACCATAGGTCTTGCCGACCGCGTTGGCCGTGATGGTGATGTCCTTGGCCGACACGGTGCCTTCGACCGCCACGGTTTTGGTTTCCGCACCGGTACCGGTGACCGAGACATCGCCGCTCAGACTGGCGACCGCTGCGGTGGGCGACAGGCGGATGTAAACCGTGGTGTCATCCACCGTGCCGAAGCCACCAACCTTGATGCTGGAGGCGTAGCCGCTGCCTTCGCTGGTCGAAACCTCGAATCCGGTCGGCGCAGTGACGGTGATGCCATCCCAGATTTCTGCGCCGGAAACCGTGAAGCTGCCCGCGGACGATGGGCTGCCGTAGGTCGTCGACAAGCCCGAGACCGCCCCCCCACCGTGATCGCCGAAGCAGGAACCGAGGTCGGCTGGTACGGCAGGAAGTGGCCGGACGATCCGCCGATCGGATCTTGCGAGGCAAACGGCACGTTCGAGCCTTTTTTGAAGGTCGCGTACACCAGATCGTTCCACGAGCCTTCATAGTAGCCGATGGCAATGCGGTACGAATAGGAAGTCAGGTTGGCGCTGCCGGTTCGGGCACCGCCGTAGCTGCCGGTGCAGACCTGCTCACCAGCATCAGCGAAATCGCCATCGTTGTTGAGGTCGATGTAGATCGCACTGCCGTCGTCCGAATCCAAACCGAACGAGTACACGCCCGGACCGTCCTTGGTGACGTCGATCCAGCCGGTCCAGAGCACCGAGAAATCGTCGGGATCCGTGAGACCGGGAAGGCGAGTGACCATGGTGCCGTCCGCATAGGCGATGTCATCCGTCTGCAGGAAGCTGGCGCTCGGAGTGGCGTTGATCAGGTTGGAGATCGGGTTGAGCTGGCTGCTGCCCGAGCGCGTGTCGTAGGTCGCGCCGTTGAGGCCGCCCGCAAACACCTGGAGGGTGACCGAACGCGTGTTGGTGACCTGACCAGCCGTAGCACTGACGGTGTAGGTGGTGGTTTCAACCGGCGAAACGCTCACACTGCTGATCGCGCCCACCGTGCCGATGCCGTTGTCGATGCTCACCGAGTCCGCCTCCGTGACGCTCCACGACAGAGTCGCGGATTGGGTGCGCACGATGCGGTTGGTCGAGAGCGAGGCGGTCACCCACGGTCCGGTCGGCTCGGCGGTGGTGAAGTGGCCGCTGGTGCCGTTCACCGGATCGAGTTTGGCATAGGCGAGACCAGTTCCCTTCTTGAAGCGCACCTGGATCTTGTCGTTGGTGCTGTAGTTCTCCCAGTGGCCAATGGCAATCCGCACGCGGTTCGAGGTGAGGTTCACCGTCGCGACCTTGCCGTCCGACTGGATGGCGTCCACCAAGTTGTTGTTGACGATCAGCTCGCCGGCATCGGCAAAGTCGCCGTCGTCGTTGAGGTCGAGGTAGACCGTGCTGCCGCCACCGCTGGCGGTGCCGAACGTGTACGTGCCCGGTCCGTCGACGGTGACGTTGAACCAACCGTCAAAGCGGATCGCATACGAGTTGTGCGAGGTGAGCCCCGGCCAGTCGGTTGGCTTGCGGTCGTAGGTGGTGAGGCGGTTGTAGTCGATGTTACCTTTCTGGACGAAGGTCGCCGCGACCGGTTCGGTGCTCAACGCGCTGATCGGGTTGATCAGTTCGTAGAACGAGGTGCGGGGGGTGACGCCGTCCGGATTGGTGTCGAGGTCGTCATAGACGGTGGCGACAAGGCCCGCGCCGGTATCGACGTCAACGCGGGTCCACGACGTGCGGGTCACCCCGTTGCCGGTGGCGGTGATCGTGTAGATCGTGGTGTCGGCCGGGGAAACCGCAATCGAACCGGTGGCATCGACCGCGCCGATGCCGTTGTCGATCGAGACCGACTCGGCGTTGGCGACGCTCCAGGAGAGCGTGGTGCCACCGCCCGCCGGGATGATCCGGGCGGTGGGAGCGAAGCTCGTGAACTCCGGCACCGTGTAGAGATAGAACGTGTCGGAGAACGTGTTCTTCAGCTCGGGAATCGCCGGGAAGACGTTGGTGCGCTGATCCACCGTGGTCCAGGTATTGCCGTCGAGGCTTCCCTCAAGGAGCCACGAGACCGGGTCATAAACGGCTTCCTGGCTGCTCGTGCCGATGCGGTAGGCGATCGGCAGCACGAAGGTGCGGTAGTCGATGGTGAATCCGCCGTCGATTTTCCCGTACCAGTTGTCCGCGGTCGAGCCGTTGACCAGAACGGCGGGACTGCCGTAGCCGTTGTACTCGGTGACACCGGCGGTGCTGGCCGCGATCGGCAGGCCGTTCTGGCCGATGATCTGGAACTCGCTGAGCGCCAGACGGACGTCACCCATCACATTGACGTTGGCCACCTCGCGGATTTTCTGGGTCGAGAAGCGCAGATAGCGGTAGCTGCCCGGATTCCGCGCCGACC
>VHCM01000133.1 GCA_016871685.1 Verrucomicrobiota bacterium | reverse complement strand
GCGCGGATCGACCCGCTACGAGCTACCCAACCTGCTCGCGCTCAACTTTGTCCTCGACGGTGTGCTTGCCGAAGGCGGCTCACGCAGCTTGCGCCTCGACGCGCAGGGCAAGGTGCTCGGTCAGGCACTGCTGGAAATGGAAATCGACGCATGAGGCACCCGCTCACAGCCATTTCATTTTGCGGAACAGGGCGAGCTGGACCAGCGCGATGAGGCCCATGAGCGCCATGAGCCCGATGTAGCCGTACGGGTGGTACAGTTCGGGCATGTTGAGCGGCAGCTTGTTGCCTTCGATGGAAACCGGGGCGAAGTTCATGCCGTACACGCCGGCGATGAAGGTGAGCGGGATGAAGATCGAGGTGATGACGGTGAGCACGCGCATGATCTCGTTGGTGCGCAGGCCCACGCTCGAATGGTACAGCTCCATGAGCGCGGCGGTGACTTCGCGGTTGCTCTCAACGATGTCCATGAGCTGCACGGTGTGGTCGTAGCAGTCGCGCAGGAAGAGCTTGGCATGCGAGCCGACGAGGCCGGTGGAGTCGTGGAGCAGCGAGTTCACCACATCGCGCAACGGCCAGACGAAGCGCCGCATCTGCGTGAGGTGGCGGCGCTGCCCGTGCAGCATCAGCACCGTGTCGCGCGACGGCTTCTCCAGCAAGGCGTCCTCGAGATCCTCGACCTGTGCGCCGATCGCTTCGAGCACCGGGTAGTAGTGGTCGATCACCGAGTCGAGCAGCGCGTAGGCGAGGTAGTCCGCGCCTGATTTGCGGATCTGGCCGCGGCCCGAACGCAGCCGCGCGCACACCGGCTCGAACACGTCGTAGTCCGCCTCTTCCTGCACGCTGATCACGAAGCCGCGGCCGAGGAACAGGCTGACCTGTTCGCCGCGGATCATGCGTTCATGGTCGTGGTGGACGGCCTGAAGGCAGATGAAGACGTAGCCGGGTGATTGCTCGATTTTCGGTCGCTGGCCGGTGTTGAGCACGTCCTCGATGGCGAGGGGGTGGAGATCCAGCCGTGCCGCGAGGTGTTGCAGCACCTCGATGTCGCCAAGTCCGTCGATGTTGATCCAGGTGACTTTGCCCGGCTCGAAAGCCCGCTCGAGATCGGCGATGCCCGCGTGGGTCGTTTCTTCGAACCGGTCTTGGTCGTAGCGCATCACGCGGACGACCGGCGGTTGTCGGTCACCATCGGCGGCGTGGGGTACCAGCGTGGCCGGTGACGATCCCGGCGGGCTCCGGCGTTTTTGAACATGGAGCGACATCCTAACGGGCGACTTGGCGCGCCGCAAGGGTGGAGGTGGCGTCACTCCAGCGTCTTCACCACATCGACCACGTGGTCGGCGGTGATACCGAGTTCGCGCATGACGATGTCGCCCGGAGCACTCATGCCGAAGCGGTCGATGGCGATGACTTGGCCGCGCGTGCCGACGTATTTCCACCACAGGCCGCCGATGCCTGCCTCGATCGCGACGCGTCGTTCGCATGCCGGTGGCAGGACGGACTCGCGATAGGCGGTGCTTTGTCGGTCGAAGCGTTCGTAGCAAGGCATGGAAACCACGCGTGTGCCCGGGCCGAGGCGGTCGGCCGCAGCGAGGGCGTGCTGCAATTCCGAGCCGCTGGCGAGAAGCAGCGTCTCGAGTGGGGCACTTTCCTTGCGGACGATGTAGGCGCCCTTGAGCACGCCGTTGCGTCGATCGGTGGCGCTTGGCGCAAGCATCGGCGGCACGGTCTGGCGGGTGAGCACCAGCGCGGTCGGTCCGTCGCCGCGCAGCATCGCGGCGCAGAAGGCACCGGCGGTTTCCTCGGCATCGGCCGGTCGGATCACATCGAGGTTCGGGATGACGCGCAGCGAGCTGACGGTTTCGACTGGTTGGTGGGTGGGTCCGTCCTCGCCGACGCCGACCGAATCGTGGGTGAAGATCCAGGTGACGGGCAGTCCTGCGAGTGCAGCGAGGCGGATCGACGGGCGCAGGTAATCGGCGAAGACCAGGAAGGTGGCTCCACTGGGGCGGAAGATCCCGTCGTAGGCGATGCCGTTGCAGATGGCACCCATCGCATGTTCGCGGATGCCGAACCAGATATTGCGGCCGAGCGGGTTGCTTTTGGAAAAATCGCCGCCGTCGCGGATGAGGTTTTTGGTGGATCCGAAAAGATCGGCGCTGCCGGTGAGCAATTGCGGCATGGCGGTGGCGATCGCATTGAGCACGGTGCCGCCAGCCGAGCGCGTCGCATCGCGGTAATCCGGGGGAAACGCGGGGATCTGGTCGTCGATGTCGGTGGGCACCGACTTGGCGATTCCATCGGTCAGTTCTTTTGCCAGCGCCGGATTTGCCGCGGCCCATGCGTCGTAGACCGCCTGCCACGATTGGAACGCCTCGAGCCTGCGTGTGCGACATTCGTTGAAGAACGCGCGGGTTTCCGCGGAGACGAAGAATGGCTCGTCGGCAGGCAGTCCCAGGCCGGCGCGCGCGGCAGCGGCGAATTTCGCACCACCCTCGCCGTGGGCCTTGGCCGTACCGGCGACCTCGGTGATGCCTTTGCCGATGATCGTTCTGGCGATGATCGCCTTGGGTCGGCCGTTGTCCGCGGCCTTGGCCGTGGCGAGCGCACCAGCAAGCGCAGCGAGGTCGTGTCCATCCACGGTGACGACGTCCCATCCTTGCGAGGCGATGGCCGCAGCGGTGTCCTCGCTTTGCGTGAGCTCGGCCATCGCGTCGAGCGTGACGTCGTTCGAGTCGTAGATGAGGATCAGGTTGTCGAGGCCGTTGTGACCGGCGAAGGCGATGGCTTCGCGGGCGACGCCCTCCTGCATACAGCCGTCGCCGGCGAGGACGATCACGTGATGATCGAAAACGGTGTGTTGTGCGGTATTGAAGCACGCGGCGGCGCGTTTGCCGGAGAGGGCGTATCCGACGGCGTTGCCGATGCCTTGGCCGAGCGGACCGGTGGTGGCCTCGACGCCGGGAGTTTCGCCGAACTCGGGATGGCCCGGCGTGTTGGAGTGCAGTTGGCGGAAGCGTTTGAGGTCGTCGAGCGACACGCCGTGGCCCGAGAGGTGCAGCCACGCGTAGAGAAACATCGATCCGTGACCGGCCGAGAGGATGAAGCGGTCGCGGTTGAGCCACTTCGGCGCGTCCGGGTAGTAGCACATGGACTCGCCGAAGAGGACGGCCCCGATTTCCGCGCAGCCGAGCGGGAGTCCGAGGTGGCCGGAATTGCAGGCGTGGATCGCATCGATGGCGAGTCCGCGCGCCTCATTGGCGGCTTTGGCGAGTGCTGGAAGGTTCATCGGAGGCGGAGTGGGTTCGGTGAGTGGATGGAGGGTTCAGTCGGTGAAGTACGCGATGCCGCTCTCGAAGATCGGCTGGTGCTTGGATCCGTGGATGTTTTTCGCGACGTGCGGGCCGTGGCGTTCGGTGTGCGCCATTTTGCCGAAGATTCGGCCGCAGGGCGAGGTGATTCCCTCGACCGCGCCGAGCGACCCGTTCGGGTTGTCGGCGATGTTCACCGAGGGATTGCCGGATGCGTCGCAGTATTGGGTAGCGATCTGTCCGTTGGCGGCGAGCTGGCGGAGGGTTTCCTCGTTGGCGAGGAAGCGTCCTTCGCCGTGGGAGACCGGCAGCGTGTGGATGTCACCGGTGCGGCAGAGCATCAGCCACGGCGAGAGTGTGCTGACGATCCGGGTGCGCGCGTAGCGCGACACGTGCCTGCCGATCGTGTTGTGGACGAGTGTCGGCGTCTCGGCGAGGCGCGCTTGCACGGCATTGTCTCCGCACGCGCGGATCCTGCCGTCCGGCACCAGTCCGGTTTTGATCAGCGCTTGGAACCCGTTGCAAATACCGAGGATCAATCCGTCGCGGTGCTCGACGAGTTCCGTGATGGCATCGGCCACGCGGGGACTGCGGATCACTGCGGCGATGAACTTGGCCGATCCGTCGGGTTCGTCACCGGCGCTGAATCCGCCGGGGATCATCAGGATTTGCGATTCGCGGATCGCGTCGGCCAGTTGGGCGAGCGATTCGTCGATGTGCGTGGCGGTGAGGTTGCGGAAGACCAGGATCGAGGGGTCGCCTCCCGCGCGCTCGAAGGCCCGCGCCGAGTCGTATTCGGAATTCGTTCCGGGAAACGCCGGGATCACCACCCGTGGCCGGGCGATGCGCGCGATGCGGCGCGTGGCCGGTGCGGCGGATGTGGCCATGGGCGGATCCACGGGCGCGGCGACGGCATCCGGCCGGGTGGGATAGACCGGTTCGAGCGTTGATTCCCAAGCGTCGAGCAGCGTGTCGAGTGCGTGGGTGGATCCGCCGATGACGAGTACCGGCGCGTCGGTGGTGTGGCCGATGACGATCGCATCCGGCAGCGCCCGGTGAATCGTTGTCGCCTCTTGCGCGTCGTGTTCGATGAGAAACGAGAACCACGCCGGACGCATCCAGTCGAGCGGCTGGTCGCGATGCTCACCGACGACAGCGGCACTGGTGAATCCGATGCGGTTGCCGAACGCCATCTTCGCCACGGCCCCGGCGATTCCGATGCCGCCGATGTGATGGAGCGACGTGATGGTTTCATTCCGATTCAACCGGTGCAGCGAGTCGGCGATGGATTTGAGGTGTTCGAAATCCGGCAGTCCGTCGGTGTCGACGGGAAGCCGGACCAGCGACACCGCTGAACCGGCGCGCTTGAATTCCGGGCTCAGCACCCAGCGGGTGTCGGCGGGCGCAAGCGCGAAGGAGACGAGCGTGGGCGGCACGTCGA
>VHCM01000132.1 GCA_016871685.1 Verrucomicrobiota bacterium | reverse complement strand
CGTCCGGCCGCTGGATGTAGCGCATCAGGAAGCCGCGCCAGAAGATCTCCTCGACGAAGGCCACCACCACGACCGCGCGCAGCAAGCGCAGCACCACGGCGATCCACCAGGCGGCCGGATGTTCGAACACCTGCGGATCGAACCCCTTGGCTCGCGCGTCCACACCGAGCCAGCGAAGCCACCCTTCGGTCCGGCCCGTGAACCCCCAATGGTCGTAGAGCATCGTCGGCAGCAGCCAGCAGGCGATGCCGACCAGGCCGAAGCCGATCGAAGGCAGCACCCACTTCAAGGCGAGGCCGAAATCATAGACCCGGCGGAAGCGGAACAACAGCGCGAGGCAGACCAATGCCTGCACCGGATAGACGACATGCGCCGGGTCGCGGCGCCACCACGGGGCTTCCGGATGATCCCACGCGATGAACGGCACCAACAACTGCAAGAGCAGCAGGAACCCCATGAACACCGCGAACGGAACGATGTGCGCGCGCGTGAGCAGCGCGTCATCGGCCACAGCGGCTGGGTCGCGACCATCCAAGGCGGTCACCGTCCGGAATCCCACCGCCGCGCACAAGCACCGAATGCCGCGATCGCGGCCAGGCATTGCCAGTCCGGTCCGCTCCTAGATTCCTCGCAGCTCCGGATTTCTGCCGATTTCCCCGGCGATTCCGGGAAAACCGGCGGATTCGGCAGCCCCCCGCAATTTTGGATTTGAAATGACAGCAACTTGTGGCAAGATGTGATACGGAATGAGAAAAGTCCGTTTCAAACTCGTCCCATCGCCATGCCCTCGAAACCCGCCAAAGCCATCGCCGCCCTGCGGATCGATGCCGAGATGATGGACCGTGTGATCGATGCAGCCGTCCGCACCGGATTGTCGCAGGCCGACATCATGCGCCTGACGATCGAGATGTCCCTCTCGGACATGAAGCGCTTTCTGGATCGCGCCGCCGACGTGAAACGCACACGGCCAGGCCGACCGTCCCGCCGCTGATCGACAGGTCGATCAGATCCCCGGCCTGCCGCGGATCCCTCCACCACCGCCGGTGCTCAGGAACCGGTAGTACACCTCGAGCATCAGCGTGCAGAGCGAGGTGCGAAGGACAGCGGAGTCCTTGTTGGTGAAACTCAGATCGCCTTTGAAGGTATCGCGGTAGTGGGCCAGCACCGCATTGATCTTGGGCACGTTCGCCCCCGGGCTTTTCCACGAGCCGTCCGGATTCTGGTTCTGGAGCAACTCGTCGCGGATCATCTCGTTGTATTGTTTCCAATACTGGCCACCAGCCCACATCATCGCTTGGGACTCGTAATAATGACAATAGAGGTCGGAGTCCGCCTCTTCATAATCGAACTTGCTGTTCGCAAGGATGTAATCGAGCGCGCGCTTGGCATTCGCCGAATCCCCCCTGCCCCACATCTGCAGGCACAGCAGGCCCTTGCCGGTGAGCGAGTAGTAGTCGAGTCCGGTGATGGGCTTCGTGCGCTTGGTGTAGCCGATGCCGCCCTGGCTATCCTGACAATCCTGGATGAAGGCGAGCGCGCGATCGACCGCCTTCTGGATACCGCTGAAGTTCAACTTGGTGTGGCCGCACGCCTTGAGTGCTTGAAGGTGCCAGCCAGTGTGCGACACGTCCGGCGAGGTGTCGTTCGTCCGATAGTAGTAATCCCAACCGCCGGAGACATCCTGGTTGTCGATGATGAACTGGCCGGCGCCGAGAACGACCTCCTCGAGGTTCGGGATGTTGATCTTGAGTTCCTTGCAGAACGTGAGCGCCTCGGCGAGCGCGTAGGTCGCGATCGCGTTTTCATACGGCCATGTCTTCTCCGCGGCCTGTTCGGTGAGTGTGAACTTGGTCTTCTCGTCATCCTCTTTCATCCCCAGGTTCACCAGATAGGCGATCGCCTTGGTGCAGGAATCGCCGAACTCCTCGGACGCCGGGGTTTCACAGTGACCGAAATACGCGAGCAACGCGAGGCCGGTGAGGCCCGGTCGCTTGTTGATGCCCCATGAGCCGTCCGGGTTCTGGTTCTGCTTGAGCCAGCGCAGGCCTTGCAGCACGGCGGTCTCGCAGGCGGGCGTACCGCCATTCTCGCGCAGCCGCTGCAACCGGTCCTCTTTCGAGCAGCGCTTGCGCATCGTCTCGGGGATCAGCCCGAAGAGCTTGCCCGCACCACCGCCGCCGAGGCCCATGCCGCTGCCCATGCCGCGGCCGGGACCGCCGCCTCCCCCGGCGAGACCACCGCCCGACATGCCTCCGCCCGCCAGCGAACTGAGCGACGACATTTCACCGAAGCTGTCGCCGGGATCGGGAATCGAAAAACTCGACTGCGCGCCCTCGGCGAAGACGCGCTTCACATTGGTGCTCGGGGTGATCTGCTTCTGGCGCTTTTGCTGCACCTGGACTCCGCGCTCACCACCACCACCCCCGCCTCCCGGCAGGAAATCCACCTTCTTCTCGGGCTCCTTGATCACCTGGATCACCCAGAAGGCCCCAATCAGCAGGAACACCGCGTGCAGGACGATGGCGAAGGTGAGCGAGTTGCCCCCCATCTTCTGCCACATGCCGATTTTTTTCGGCTTGGGCATCTCCGGAGCGACGCGATGCGGCTCGTGAGGTTGCGGCGACTGCGGATCGTCCATGGAAACGGGTCAGGGTGTGGGTTGGCGGCGGCTCACTCGGGAGCGCCGGCCTGGAAGGTGACGTTGCTGATGCGCGCGCGGCTGAGCGCGTCGAGCACATCGACCACGCGCTCGTACTTCGCCTGCTCGTTGGCGTAGATGGTGACCAGCACCTCGGCGCGAGATGCCTCGCTGCTCTCGCGGAGCTGACCAAGGTTCGACGCCAGCTCGGGCAGGCTCTTGTTTTCGGGCGAATCGAGCGGATCGTCGTTGAGGTACACCTGGCCGTCGTCCTCGATGCGGATCGCGATCTCATCGGGCATCGGGGTGTCGGTGTTCTCCACCTGCACCGTCCCCGGCAACTTGGTGTTGTGCGCGTTCTCCACCTGCACCGCACCGGCCATGACCATGAAGTAGAGCATGATCACGAACACGACGTCGATCATCGGCGCGATCTGGAAGCCGAGGTTGACCTCGCCTGAACCTCGTTTGCTGCGGTGACTGCCCATCGGTGCTTACTTGTTGGAGGCCGCGAAGGAAATGTCGGCGATCCCGCCTTCCCCAATGACGTTCATCACGCGCTGGATCTCGATGGCCGGAAGCAGGCGGTCGCCGCGGATGACCACGCGCACCTTGGGATCGCGCTTCACCCGCTCCTGAAGGTAAGGCACCAGTTGGGTCAGATCAGGGTAGTCGCGGTCGTCCACGTTCACCGAGGCTTCGGAGGTTTTGTCATCCCAACGGACGTTGACCGCCATCTCGTGCTTGGACATTTCCGCCTCGCGCTTCTTGGCGTTGGGCGACACGGGCAGCACGATGTTCTGGTCGACCTTGAGGACCTCGGCCGAGGTGATGCTCATGAAGAACACGAGCAGCACCAGAAGCACGTCGATCATCGGCGCGATCTGGAACTCGGGTTCGCCGCTTTCGGAACTGCCACCACCACCGGCCATGGGATCGGGAAATCAGGGATTCGGTTGAGGAACGGAAGACAAGCGGATCAGCCTTGCGCCGCGGCTTCGCCTCCCGCCACCCAGTTGGGCAATGCGGCGTAGGTTGCCTCTTGGCCGACATCGGCATCCTTGAGGTATTCGTAAGGTGCGTTGCGGAAGAGCGCTTCGGCCTCCTCCTGAAGGTGGTGGACCGCCGCCTGCAGCTTGTTGCGCAGGAAATAGAAGGCCATGAACGCCGGAATCGCGACAAACAGACCGGCCGCAGTGGCGACGAGCACCTCGCCGATGTGGGCCGAGAGCGCGGTCGGATCGCCGATGCCCGAGGTGCCGAGTTCGGAGAACGCACCGCGCATGCCACCAACGGTGCCGAGCAGTCCGACCATCGGCGCGCAGACACCGATGACCGAGAGGTAGTTGATGCGCGTTTGCAGGGTCGAGTTGATCTTGTCGACCTCGGCGATGAGCGCCTCCTCGGTGGCTTCCTTGCCATAACCCACCGACGACAGCGCGGCGCGCGCGACTTGGGTGAACGGGCTGATGCCGGCCTTCATCGCCTGGTAGGCGCCGACATAGTCGCCCGCGAGGAAGAACTGCTGGGCCGACTGAACGTCGCTGGGCGGCGTCATCTTCTTCGCGTTGGTGCGCATCCAGATGTCGATGGTGAGCCAGACGACCCCGACGGAGAACAGGGCGCAGATGTGCATCACCGACCCGCCTTCCTTGTACATGTCGATGAAGGTTTTCTTGGTTTCACCGGCAGCCGCCTCGGCTCCGAAAAGAGCGGTGGGCAGCAGCAGGAATGCGGCGAGCGCGGTGGTGCGGACGATGGTTTTCATGGGGTGGTGGTTGGACAGTTGCGTGGTTCGGAGAAAATGCACGGGTTACTTGAGGGATTCAAGCCGTTTGACCGCTTCATCGGCAAAGACAGTGTCGCGGACGGCGGGAACGGCGGACTGGACGAGCGCGACGGCTTCCTCGCGGCGGCCCATCGCGGTGAGCAGGTCCGACGCGCGCAATTCAGCGGCAGCGACGACGATGCGGCCACCGGTCGGGTGCAGCCCGGGCACCGAAAGAAATGCCTCGAGCGCTTCGGCATTCTGTTTTTCCGCGGCCAGCAGCTCGCCGAGATAAAACGATGCGTACGCGCGGATGTCGGCCGGCAGATTGTCGGTGGTCAGGTCGGCCAGGGCGATGCGGCGCTCGTCCGCACCGATGGTTGCGGGGGC
>VHCM01000131.1 GCA_016871685.1 Verrucomicrobiota bacterium | reverse complement strand
CGACAGAAATCCGGCCGCCGATCCACCGACCGGCACCGCAAGCCCACCGGAGACGGCCGCAGCCGCGTTGGAACTTTCCAAATACGTGTCGCTGTCCTTCACCGCGAAATGCAGGTTGGCCTCGGCGTTGGAATCCTGCTGCGACTGCGGCGCGGATGATGCCGGTGACGCGGCCAGCGGTGCTGGTGCGGGCGCGGATGTCGGTGCCTCGCCGCCACTACGGCGGATCCCGGGAAGGTTGCTGCGCTTCTCGTAGGTCTCGAGCGTGTCCACCCCCGTGCGGCGGATTTCGTCATCGGTCACTTCAAGCAAGGCCAAGACACTGCCCACGTTGTAGGACACGCCCTCTTGCGCGCGGATTTCGGTCACCGTCCCATTGCAGATGGTCGTCACTCCCATCACCGCCTTGTTGGTCTCCACTTCGATGATCTCCTGGTCGGCGCGCACTGCGTCTCCCACCTTGACGCCGAGGCGGATGATCGTGGCCTCGGCAATCGACTCGCCGAGCTGGGGCATGAGAACAGGAACGGTGGCCATGATGGAAAAGCAGGGAATGGATTGCGGAAAACAGCGGGTGGAAACCTTCAGTAAACGAGCAACTGGCGGAGGGTCTCGCGGATCAGATCCTGCCCGGGCCGGTGGGCCGACCAAAGCTTCGGGTGATACGGCACCGGCGTGTCGCGCGCGTTGATGCGCATCGGCGGCGCATCGAGCAGATGGAATCCGTCCTGCACGACACGCGAAACAACTTCGGCGGTGGCACCGCCCCAGGGGAATGACTCACCCACGGCGAGCAACCGGCCGGTGCGGGCGACCGACTCGAGCACGGTTTCGGTGTCGAGCGGCTTGACGGAGCGCAGGTCGACCACCTCGACCTCCCACCCCTCGTTTCGCAGATCCTCGGCGGCGCGCACCGACTCGTGCACCATCGCGCTGTACGCGACCACCGTCGCATGCCTGCCCGGGCGGGCGATGCGCGCCTTGCCGATGGGCAGGCGCTCGCCGGCCATCGATTCGGCTTTGAGCCACCGGTAGAGGTACTTGTGTTCGCAGTAGATCACCGGATCATCCAGCGCCACACCGTCGATGAGCATGTGGTACGCGTCGCTCACCGTCGCCGGCGTGAGCACCACCAACCCCGGATACTGCGCGTACACGCCTTCCATGGACTGGCTGTGGAACGGACCCGACCCCGCCGTGCCGCCCGAGGGCATCCGGATCGTGATCGGCATCGGCACACCGGTGCGGTAGTAGTGCGTGCCGGCCTGGTTGACGATCTGGTTGAATGCGACCGACGAGAAATCGGCGAACTGCATCTCGATGATCGGACGCATGCCCTCGATCGCCGCACCCACCGCCATGCCTACCATCGCATCCTCGGAAATCGGGCTGTCGGCCACGCGTCCGGGAAACAAGTCGGCCAGCCCCTTGGTCGCCTTGAACGCCCCGCCGAAAGTGGAGATGTCCTGGCCGTAAATGAACACGCGGGGATCGTCCTGCAGCAGCTTGAGCTGCGCCTCGCGGATGGCATCGATGTAGGTGACGCTCACGGTTGGTGAATGGATGGATGCGAAATCAACGGGCCGGAAAATGGGTCGACACCGCCATCCAGTCTTCGGTGTCGGGATCGGGCTGGGGTTCCTGCTGGGCCTGGGCCACGGCCTGCTGCACTTCTTCGGCGTATTGCTCTTCCCACCCGGCGATTTCATCGGCCGTCACCGCGCCCAGCTCGAGCAACTGCGTGCGCGCCACATCCATGCAATCGCGGCCGCAATGGCTGCTGCGCATCTCCTGCGGCACGTAGGATGCGTCGTCGTGCTCGCCATGCCCGGACAACCGCAACACGTGCGCGACGACCAGTTGCGGACCTTCGCCCGCACGCGCGCGACGCACCGCCTCGCCAACCACCGAGACGGTGGCGAGGAAATCCGTACCGTCCACAGACAACCCGCCCACACCGTAACCGCGCGCTTTCTCGACCAGGTCGGCACAAGCGAACTGCGACGTGTTCGGCGTCGAATACGCGTACTGGTTGTTGGTCACGACCAGCACGAAGGGCAGGCGCTCGACCGCGGCGAAATTCAATCCCTCATGAAACGATCCGGTCGAGGTCGCGCCGTCACCCAGACAAGTCGCGCCCACTCGGTCGCCGAGCGTGCCCTGCAAGCGCTTGGCAAACAACATTCCGGCCACCACCGAAAGCTGCACGCCCAAGTGCGAAATCATCGTCGGCATCCCTTCCTTGGGACGCCCGCGGTGGACGTTGCCATCGCGACCGCGCGTCGGCCCGAGGACCGATCCGAGGTAGGTGCGCGTGCAGTCGAGCAAGGGCTCGCCGAACGCGGTGCGCCCGGCCTGGTCGCGGATCAGCGGCGCGAAGAAATCCTTGCCCTTGACCAACGAGGCGCCCAGCCCGGCACTCACCGCTTCCTGACCGCGGCCGAGATACACGCCACCCACAATCTTGCCGGCCTTGTAAAGGCTCGACATCTTGTTTTCCAAAATCCGCGCGCGCAGCATCGCCTGGTACACCTTGCGCAGGAATTCGGTATTGCCTGCCAATCCTGCGGGTTTGGGTTGCGTCGCCAGCTGCACGCGGCGGTTGTAGGATCCCCCCTCAAGACCTGCAAACGAATTTCCCGGCAAAAAATCCGCGCGATTCCAAGTGTCTGATTCCGGGCGGATTTCCCGCCGATCTCACGGCGGATCCACCGCCGCGCGGCGATTCCACGCGACCAGTTCGTCGTAGCGGACGCCGCGGCCGCCAAACAAATCCAACGCGCTGCCGACGGTGAAATCCACCCGGCCATTCCCCGCAACGTCGATCCGCCGCACGTCGTCCATCGTCGCCGCACCACCGGCATACGTCAGCGGCCGCTTCGCCCATCCGCCGAGCATCGACACCAACTCCTCGTCGATGCCGCTGCACAACCCTTCGACATCCGCCGCATGAATCAGGAATTCAGCGCACGACGAAGCGAGCCGATCCAAAGTCGCATGACTCAGCTCAAGATCGGTGAGCGTCTGCCACCGGTTCATCGCCACCCGCCAACCACCGGAGACACGCCGACAAGAAAGATCGATCACCAACCGCCCGGCACCGACCGTGGCCACCAACGCCGCCAATCGGTCGGCACAAAACCGCCCGGAAGCGTCAAAGATCGCGGAGGTCACGATGACGTGACTCGCACCCGCATCGAGCCACTGACGCGCATTGCCCGCATCGATGCCGCCACCCACCTGCATCCCGCCTGGCCACATCGCGAGCGCCTCGCGCGCGGCCGCCTCGTTCCCCGGGCCAAGCAGAATCACATGCCCGCCCGCCAGCGCGTCGTCGCGGAACTTGCCGGCAAACCACGTCGGCGGATGCACGGCGACGAAATTCTCAACCGGTCCCGGACCGGCATCAGTCAAGGTACCGCCGACAATCTGCTTCACCATGCCGGCGTGCAGGTCGATGCAAGGACGAAAGCGGCTCACGGGCCGACGATGCACCGCACCCACCCCCGATCCAAGCCGAAGATTTTCGGCGTGACCCGCCATCGGCGCGTCGGCAGGTTTCGAGGCAACCTGCCCATGAACCCCGACGAGAAATTCCGCGCCTACGAATCGAAGATGCGCGCCATCGGCATGCAGGACGCCGCGATCCGCGCGTTCCAACGCAATTACGAAGCGCTGCTGCGCAACGAATCGGGAATGATCCCGGAGAACGACATCGAGCCGGTCACCACCCTGCCCACCCTCGATCACATCACGACCTCCGCCGACCACGACCCGCCGCCGCTCGCACGCGCGGTCGTCATCAAACTCAACGGCGGACTCGGCACCAGCATGGGCCTGCAAGGGCCGAAAAGCCTGCTCGAGGTGCGCGACGGAGTGAACTTCCTCGATCTCATGGTCCGGCAAGTGCTCGACCTCCGCCGACAAAGCAGCACGCAAGTGCGCTTGCTGCTCATGAACAGCTTCAGCACCAGCGACGCCACCCTCGCGCATCTGCAACGATACCGCGACCACCACCTCGCCGATTCAACGGACGTCGAACTCATGCAAAACCAGATCCCGAAGATCGGTGCCGACACGCTCGATCCGGTGGTCTGGCCGACCGATCCCGCACTCGAATGGTGCCCGCCCGGACATGGCGACCTCTACCCGGCACTCGCCGGCAGCGGCTGGCTCGACCAACTCCTCGACGAAGGCGTGCGCTACGCGTTTGTCTCCAACTCGGACAACCTCGGCGCCACGCTCGACCCGGCGATCCTCGCGCATTTCGCCGCATCCGGCGCACCGTTCCTGATGGAGGTCACCCGCCGCACCGCGGCCGACCGCAAGGGCGGACACCTCGCACGCCGCCTCGCCGACGACCGACTGCTGCTGCGCGAGGTCGCCCAATGCCCCGATGCCGATTTCGACGCATTCCAGGACATCGAACGCCACCGGTTTTTCAACACCAACAATCTCTGGTTGCGGCTCGACCACCTCAGACACGCGCTCGAAGCAGGCGACGGCGTGCTGCCCCTGCCGATGATCCGCAACCGCAAAACCGTCGACCCCCGCGACAAACACTCGACCGCGGTGATCCAACTCGAAACCGCGATGGGCGCGGCCATCGAGTGCTTCGACGGCGCGGCCGCCATCGAAGTGCCGCGCAGCCGCTTCGCGCCGGTCAAGACCACTGCCGACCTCCTCGCGCTGCGCTCCGACGCCTATCAGGTCCTCGCCGACGGCCAAGTGCGCCTCGACCCGTCGCGCCACGGCACACCACCCATCATCACCCTGCCCGACTCGTGCAAGCTCGTCGATGC
>VHCM01000130.1 GCA_016871685.1 Verrucomicrobiota bacterium | reverse complement strand
TGGTGCCGGCCCGCGCGATGACTGCGCCGATTCCCGATCCTGCGCAGCCCCGGGTGGAGAAGCATTCGTGTGCGGCCTCGAGCAGCAGCCGACGGGTGACCTCGGGTTGTTTTCTTCTCGTGGCCACGTGGTCGAGCATGCCGCCGCACACCGGACGCTCAAGGGAAATGCGGCCGGTCACAGGGCGGCCGCCAGTTTTTCCAAGCCTTCCATCATCCGCGCCCGCGGGCAGCCGAAGTTGAAACGCACGAATCGGGGCCAGCCGAATGCCGCACCGTCCGAAAGAAATAGCCCGGCTTTTTCCTCGAACCACTTCGCCGGATTGGCTGCGTCGAGCGCCGAGGCATCGATCCAGGCGAGGTAGGTCGCTTCACCCGGGATGATGGATAAACCCGGACAACGACGGTTGATGAAGTCGATGAGCACGTCACGATTGCCTCGCAGATAGGCGATGAGTTCCCTGCGCCATGGCTCGCCGTGGCGGTAGGCGGCCTCGGCGGCATGGTACGACAGCGCGCTGATTTCCGCCAGCGTGTGGCCGCGCGCGGAGAGGAACCGCCGACGCACGTTCTCGTCGGGGATCACCGCGATGGCATGACCCAGCCCCGCGATGTTCCACGTCTTGCTCGGCGAGAGTAGTGAAACGACCCTGGACAGGAATCGTTCCGGCAGATGGAGTGTCGAGACGTGCGGGGTGGAGGCCTCATCGAGGATGAGATCGCAGTGGATCTCGTCGGATACGAGGATGAGATCGTGCGACTCGCAGAACTCCGCGAGGCGGACGAGTTCGTCGTTTGGAAACACGCGGCCGAGCGGATTCTGTGGATTGCACAGAAGGAACACGCGTGTCGTCGGTGTCACCGACCGCTCCATCGCCTCGAAATCAAACGACCACGCGCCGTCGCGCATCACGTGATCGACGGTGATCAATCCAGCATGGGCGTCGCGATGCACGCCGAGAAACGGCGGATAGACCGGAGTGCAAGTCATCACCGAGTCGCCGGGCCGGCACCACGCCCGGGCGGCCAGTGACAGCGCGGGGACGAGTCCGCCGAGGTGGGTGAGTGCGGCGGCATCGACGGTCACGCCCCGGCGGTTGCGCAGGTAGGCGAGCACCGCGTCGTCGAGCGCCTCGTGGGCCTGCGCGTAGCCGAAGACGCCGTGATCCACACGGCGGTGCAGGGAATCGAGGATGCATGGCGGCGAGACAAAATCCATGTCGGCGACCCAGAACGGGTCGAGTCCGGGCCTGCGGTCGAATTTGATCGATCCCGTGCCGCGGCGTTCCACCGGCGTGTCGAAGTCCACAGTCATCGCGCGTTTGTTGTGAAAGGGGAGGGGGGCGGATTCAAGCACGGAGCGCGGCGCGGGAGAAATCCCGGGCGTCCGGCGCTTGCAGAAGCGCCTCCGCGGCGTTTCACTCATCTCTGTGAGCGACCTTCAGGAACCGGTGCGGCGATGGGGCGGATTCGTCTGCCCGGATTGTCGCGCCGTATTCCGCGTGCCGCGCGATCACGACGGCAAGGGCGTGCTTTGCCCGAACTGCCGCCGCATGCTCCGGCTGCCCGGGCCCGGGGACGAGCCGCCGCCATTGGTCGTCCAGCGACTGCAAACGGAATCGGAGGATGCCGAGTCTGCCGATGCCGACGATCACGGGTCGGGCCCGGATCGGGTGAAACGGAAACGCCGTGGCGAGCGTTGGTCGCCGCATGCGTGGGACCGGCGTGAATCCGGCAGAGGTTCCCGAAACGCAGCCGAGCCCGGCACGACGATGTGGATGCTTGCCGCGGCCGCCTTGCTGTTCGCGGCGGTGACGGCGGTTGGTGTTTACGTGATGATCAGCGGCGACGAGAACGAAGGCCAGCTCGACCTTGCGCAAGGCGTGATGGTCCCGCTGGATCCGGGGTCCGCAACGAGCGGGGAAGCGACGAGTGCTCCGGATGAACCGCGCAAGCCGGATTTCCTCGATGTGGCCGAGCCGATGGCGGTCGCATTCTTGAACGCGACGAGCGTGGACGAGTGGCTGCCGTTGGTGCGCAATCGCGGCGACGTGGAGTCGAAGATGCGTGCGATGTATCCCGACGGCGTCCTGCAACCGCCCGGCATGCTGGCATTCAACACCATGGAGCAAGTGCAGACCAAGGGGGCGATCCATGCCGTGGTCGCGAGAACCGCGGACTATTTCGAGCGTGAGATCGCATTTTTGGAAACGCCGGAAGGTTGGAAGATCGACTGGGAGAGCTGGGCCTGCTGGTCGGAGATGCCTTGGAGGGAGTTCATGCAACAGCGGCCGACGCGGTCGGTGCTCTTCCGGGTGAAGCTCGAGTCGCTCGATTATTACAACAAGGCATTCACCGACGAGCGGATGTGGCAGAGCTACCTGCTGATGCCGGCTTCGGGCGAGCCCCTGTTGTATGGATACGCCGAGCGTGGCACGCCGCTCAATTCGCGGCTGACGCCTCCGTCCGACGTGAAGACGCTGCTGCTCACCGTGAAGTTGCGGTTCCCGGATCAGCCGGTGACGGACAATCAAGTGATCATCGAATCGATTGTCGCGGAAGGCTGGGTGTTGCAGGACGGGGAAGGAGGGGCGTCGCAGTGACCTCGGCGGGAACCTACGACAAAGCGCTCGAACTCAACCTCGATCCGTCGGTGTACGGCACGTTCGCCGAGATTGGCGCGGGGCAGGAGACGGCGAACTGGTTCTTCCGCGTCTCGGGCACGGCGGGACTGGTGGCCAAGACGATCTCCGCCTACGACATGACGATGAGCGACGCCATCTACGGGCGCGCCAACCGCTATGTCTCGCTGGAGCGGCTGCAGGCGATGCTCGACAACGAATACCGCATCCTGCTCGAGCGGCTGGGTCCGAAGCGCGGTGAGAACACCACATTCTTTTCGTTCTGCAACACGGTGCGGGCACGTGGATACCGCGATCAGGGCGAATGCCACGGCTGGCTCGGCATCCGCTACCAACTGCGCCCGGGCGATCCGCCGTCCGACATCATCCTCCACGTGCGCCTGCTCGACGCGCGATCAATTGACCAGATGGAGGCGCTCGGCATGCTTGGAGTGAACCTGATTCACGCGGCGTTCCGTCACCGCGGGGATCTCGCGCGTTTCGTCGGCTCGCTCGTCGATGACCTCGCGCCCGGCCGGATCGAGGTGGATCTGCTCAAGTTCTCCGGCCATGGCGACGTCGGTTTCGACAACCGGCTTTGCGCGCTGCAGTTGGTCGAGCGCGGGCTTACCGACGCGACGATGTTTTTGCCCGACGGTGAGGTCGTGCAGCCGGCCGAGGCGCTGCACCATAGGCCGGTGCTGCTGCTGCGCGGCAGCTTTGATCCGGTGATGAACCTGCACCTCGACATGCTGGAGAGCGCGCGGGAAGGCTTCGGGCGATTCCTGGGTCATCAGGATCCGCCGCCGGTCGTCGAGCTGTGCGAGATGACGATGCACAACCTGCTGCGCGGCCAAGAGATCGATCCGGCGGACTTCATCGACCGAGCCGACGCGCTGCAGGCCTTGGGCAAGACGGTTTTGGTTTCGCGCTGCGCCGAGTTCCACCGCATCGCCGCGTTTCTCAACCGCTGCACGACCGAGCCGGTGGGCATCGTGCTGAGCATCGGGTTGCTCAACGAGTTGTTCAAATCCAAGTGGTCGGAGAATCTCGCGGGAGGGCTGCTCGAATCATTCGGCCGTTTGTTCAAGCAAGGCGTCACCCTGCATGTGTTCCCGTGGAAAAACCGCCGGACGGGCGAACTGGTGACGGCCGAGACATTCCGTGCACCCGACGATTGCGTGCATCTGTACCGGCACTTCCTCGAGAACCGCCGGATCGTCGCGATCCGCGCCAGCCATCCGCAGCGGCTCGCATGGACCGGGCGCGATGTGCGCCGCATGATCCTCGAGGACGACGAGTCGTGGCGGGAGTTGGTGCCGGAGGCCGCGCGGCCGATGGCCGAGCGGCATGCGCGGCTGGTCGGCCGCTGATGTCCGGCATCAGCTCAGCGCGTCAAACACGCGCCGCAGGATCGCCAGCGCCTCGTCGGCCTCGGCTTGCGTGATGTTGAGAGGCGGCAGCAGGCGGACCGTTTCGGGCCCGGCCGCGGGTGCAAGAAGTCCGGCGTCGAGCAGTGTGCCAACCACCTTGGCGGCGGCGGTTTTTCCCTCAGGCACGGAGATGCGGTCGGCATCGAGTGCGACGCCGATCAGCAATCCGATGCCGCGCACTTCGCGGACCAGCGGGTGCTGCCACGAAGTGATGGTGTCACGGATGTGGTTGCCGATGTGCACGGCATGGTTGGCGAGGGCTGACTCGCGGATTTCGCGAAGCGCGGCCAGCGATGCGGCGCAGACGAGTGGGTTGCCGCCATAGGTCGATCCGTGCGAGCCCGCGCCCATGATCGACGACAGCGGAGTGCCGTCGACGTCGATCGCGCGGTCGCTCAACCAGAAGGCACCGATCGGCACGCCGGCACCCATGCCCTTGGCCCAGGAAATGCCGTCCGGCTCGATTTGCGGCGCGATCGCGCGCCAGGCCATCGCCTCGCCGCAGCGGCCGAATCCGGCTTGCACTTCATCGAAAAGAAGCAGCAGGTCGTGTTTGCGGCAAAGTGCCGCGGCGGCGCGCAAGAACTCGGGTGTCGCAGCATGCACACCGCCTTCGCCTTGCACCGGCTCGAGCAGAATCGCCACGGTTTCCGGGCGGATGCCCGCTTCGAGCGCGGCGATGTCGTTGAACGGCAGATAACGGAAGCCGGGAAGCAGTGGATCGAATCCCTCGTGGATTTTCGCCTGCGCGGTCGCGGCCATCGAGCCCAGTGTGCGCCCGTGGAACGAGTGATCGAAGGTCAGTGTCTC
>VHCM01000129.1 GCA_016871685.1 Verrucomicrobiota bacterium | reverse complement strand
GCCTGCGGAGAAAGAGGAATGGATGATTGGGAATTGGGGATTTGAGATTCGGAAGAGCCGCGCGGAGCACAAAGGGGGGGGCACGGGCGGCCCGCCCGTTCTTATCTTCACTGCGCTTGATCCGCGCGGAGCATCCCCTTCATGGAGTGGCGGCTTGAAGCCGCCATGGTCGGCAACGACGGCTTTCCGGCCGTCGTCCTGCGGCTCGCCTGCTCGTTCTTTTTCAACGGGATGGTTCCACGCGGTGCCTCAAGGAGCGTGGGCGTCTCGCCCACTTCTGCTCTCTTCCAAGGGGGGCACGGACGGCCCGCCCGTGTTCTTCACAGTGTTCGTCCCAAGAATGCGCTGCCGCGGTTCCGCCTGATCTGTCACGCTTCAGACAGGCAAGGATGCCTATCCTCCGGAAAGAGATCGATCCGCGCGGAGCATCCCCTTCGTGGAGTGGCGGCTTGAAGCCGCCATGGTTGGCAACGACGGCTTTGCGGCTGTCATCGTGAGACTCGCCCGCTCGTTCTTTTTCAACGGGATGGTTCCACGCGGTGACTCAAGGAGCGTGTGCACCCCTGCCATCATGAGCCCCCTGCTTGGATTCGCAACAAATCCGCAAAATCCCATCAATTCTTCTTCTTCGACTTGCCGCCCTTCTTGGCGGCAGGCTTGGCCGGCGGAGCGGCGGGCGGCACGGCGATCGGCGGCGTGACGGCTTCAACCGGACTGGCGCTTGTGGCGGCCGGCTCGCTCTTTTTGACGATCTGTTCGCGCTCTTTCAACAGGGACTCAACCGAGAATTTTGAAACTTCGAACGTGCGACCCGCCAGTGTTTGCTCTTTGGCCAGTTTGTCGTTCAGTGACTTCACCCGTTCGTTGAACTCCTCATCCCTGGTCTGAGCATCCTCGGGGGTTTCATCCGCGGCTTTTTCCCGCGAGGACGGGATGGTGGCGGCCACATCAACGGTCAGCAGCATCTTGTCGTCGGCGTCTTTGGCAGGTGTGATGCCAAGCGTGTAGGTGAAGTCATTATAGGTGGTGACCGTTGCCGTGCGCTTGGCATCCGGATCGGCACGCGACCCAAGCACCGAGGCAGGCACCACATCGTCGAACCGGGCGTAGGAAAAGAGCGACTTGAGCGGGGAAGTCGCGGTGGTGTCGGCGGACTCATCCGGGGCGGCGGAGTCGATGCGGAAGTCGGCCGACTCGTTGTCGCGAACCAGCTTCCATGCCGATGCCGCCCCGCCATTCACGCTGAGCTCGATCGAGCGGATCTTTTCGATGCTGAAGAACGCATCATCGAGCCAGCCGGAAGCATCGGTGGACACCGAGGCGAAGGTTTCACCAGTGGCGTAGAACGCGGTGGTGTCGGCGTGATTGCGCACATAGCGGCCGACGGCCATCGGTCCGCCCATGAACCCGCCCTCGCGTTCGGTCTCGATCTTCTTGCCGAGCGAGACTTTTGCGAGTTCGTTGCCGGAGGCGTCCTTGAAGGCGGCGGTGAGCCCGCGTTTCTCCGCATCGGCCGACGACTCGTCCATGCCGAAGCGTGGCGCGAATGCCGGGCCGGCCTCCATGGCGCGCGTGATCTTGAGCTCCGCCATCGTGCGGATGAACTCATTGACCTTCCCGGCATCCGCAGGGTAGTGGTCGCGCGAATCGACGATCCACGCGCCGTCTTTTTTGGTGATGGCGAGATTCACTCCAGCACCGGCGAGTTCGATGGCGGAAATGTCGGTCGCGGGGAACTGTTCGAACAGCGTTTGGCCGGCGGCGCGGCTGGTCGTGGCCGGAGGGGTTTCCTTGCCGGAGAACCTGAGGATGGCACCGGTGCCGGCGAGAATGGCGACCAAGGCCCAGAGGATCAGAATCTGGCGTTTGTTCATGGCGGAAGAGAGGTGTGGGGGTTGGAGCTGGGAGTCGGGAGGGTTGACGGATCAGCGGGCGCGGGTGGAGCGGCGGCGCTGGAAGAACAGGCCGAGCCCGGTGAGGACGACGAGCAACGGCATGGCCGCGACGTTGAGCAGCGTGATGCGGCCGGCGAGTTCGTCTTTCTGCCTACGCAATTCCTTCTGCTGCTCGCGGATCATCCGTGAGTACTCGACCTGCTGCTCGCGCAGCTTGCGGATTTCGGCTTCCTGCTCCGGCGACAGATAGAGTTCGCTGCCCTTGGATTTCTGCGCTTGAAGGTCACTGAGCTTCTGCTGGGCCTCGCGCTGTTTTTCCTCGAACTCCTCGATCTTCGTGCCGACCTTTTCATTGAAATCGGCCTCCATTTGCTGGATCACGGTGAACGGTCGGCGAATCGCCGAGCGCGAGCGCGAACCGATCAGGTGCTTGGAGCCGACGGTCTGGTCGAGCAGGTTGAAGAACAGCGACGAGTTGCCGTTGATCGGTGAGGCGAGCTGCATGCCGCCGAAATTCTGCACGTTGTAGGCGAAGCGGTCGTAGAACGCATCGACGTCGGCGATGAGGAAGACGTTACCCGGGGCGCTGCCTTCCTTGAGATGCCCGCCATCCGCGGATGGCGCATCGGCGTCCCCCGCGCCCTCTGTCTTCGGCTTGCCATCGGGAAACGCGGTTTTGAAGGTGCCGTGGAGGTGGGTGATCAGGTCGTAAGCCGTGCCGCTCGGGCGAAAGCTGGTGCTGAGCGACGGATCGAGCTGCGACGCCCGCATCGAGTCGACGAATCCCGCGCCGGCAGTGGTGCGCATGAGTGAAGTCGAGGCCACGCCGCCGTCGCCGGTGCGCGAGAAGGCTCCCGCAAGGAACAGGGTGACCGACTCCAGATCGCGGGTGATCACGTTGTCCTGCTGCGGCATGGCCTCCTGGGGCAAGGTCAGCACCGCCAGTCCCACGCGGTCGCCCGCCATGCGGGTCGCGTATTTCGGATCGGCCACAACCTTTGCCGACTCGAAGGAGAGGCCCCACGCAGGCAGCAGCTTCGGCAGGGTGGAGCTTGTCGGACTGCCGGGCATGCCCATCATCGGATTGCCCGCGCCGGTCATTTGCGCGGCGACCGACATGGCGTCGAGACAGGCGACCACAGTGCCGCCGCCCAGGAGGTATTGGTCGACGGCGTACTCCGCTTCCGGGGTGATGCCGGCGGGGTGGAAGAGGACGAGCACCTTGAGATCCTTGGGATTGAGCTGCGGCGAATCCATCGGCACGTCGATCACCTGGTACTGTTGTTTGAGTTGTTGGTAAATCACCCATGGCCGCTCGGCCTGCTGGCCCGGCATGGCGGGTCCGCCACCCTTGAGGTTGAGGGCACTCATGACTCCGACCTTGGGTTTTTCCGGCGTGCTCACCTCGGCGATCGCCTTGGACAGCTGGTATTCGAGCATGGTTTCCTCACGCGGATCGAGGAACGGAATTACGCTGGTCTGGTCGAGACAGGAAACGGCGATGCCGAAATAGAGGTTCTGATCGTCGAAGCGCTGGCCATTGATGCCATCGAGGTTGGCGGAGTCCTCGGCATCGGTGTCGGGCTGGGGATCCAGGTTTTCGATCTTCAATTTGTCATTCGAGAGCGATGCGTATTCCTTGAGAAGATCGTCCACGCGACGCATGTGGACCTTGAGTTCCTCCGGCATGTAGTCGGTGTTGCGCGATGCGTAGTAGCGCACCGCGACCGGGGTCTGCAGCTCGGCGAGGATCGCCTTGGTGCCGTCGGACAGAGTGTGGATTTGCTTCTCGGTGAAGTCGGTGCCGCGGTTGCCCAGGTTGGTCAGCGAGATGAGCCAGTTGGCGAGAATGGCGACCAGGGCCAGCGCGGCGATCGCGAACGAGGCGCGGGTGACGGGATGGGTGATTTTCATGGGGAGAGGGCTGGAATGTTGGATTGAACGGGGAATCCGACGGCAGAAAGATGGATCGGGCTTCTGTTCGATTCGCTCAGGCACGCTTGGCCGAGAGGATGGCGCTGGTTCCGAGCAGGCAGACGACGATGGCCGAAGTGAACCAAACCATGTCCTGCAGGCGGAACAATCCGCGATTGAGCGAGCGGAAGTGCTCCCAGACGCCGATCGAGGTGACGGCGTTCACGACCGCGGGCGATACCGCCTTGCCGAGTTCGCGGGTGAAGTCGTCGTAGCCGCAGAGCACCATGGTGACGCACAGCGCGACCGAGACGATCAGGCAGACGACTTGGTCGCGGGTGCAAGCGGAGACGAGCATCGTGATGGCGAGAAACGTGCAGCAGACGAGGAAGCTGCCGAGGTAGCCGGAGAGGATCGCGCCGTTGTCCGGATCACCGAGGTAGTTCACGGTGAGCACGATCGGAAAGGTGAGCACCAGGGCGGCGAGCCAGACGGTCGCGGCGGCGAGGAATTTGCCGACGATCGCGCTCCAAGTGGAGAGCGGGAATGTGCCGAGCAGCTCGATGGTGCCGTTGCGTTGTTCGTCGGCCCAGAGTTTCATGCCCACGGCGGGTGCGAGCAGCATGTAAATCCAGGGGTGCCAGAAGAAGAACGACCACTCGAGCGAGGCGTCGCCGATGCGCATAAAATTGCCGAAACTGAATGCCAGCCCCATGGAGAGGGCTAGAAAGATCACGATGATCGCGTAGGCCGTCGGCTGGGAGAAATAACTGCCGAGTTCGCGCTTGTAGATGGTGAGTGAGGTCATGGTGGACGGAGGAAGGGGGTGAGGGGAGTGTAGCGTGTCCGTTCGGGGCGCGTCCGGCAGATCAGGCGGCCGCCTCAGTGTCCCGGGTGGTGACGCGGCGGAACAAATCATTGAGCGAACCGGTGCCGGACTGCTCGAGCAGCTCCGACGGGGTGCCGTCGGCGACAATGCGTCCGCGATCGACGATCACCGCCCGGCTGCAGGCCGCCTCGACTTCCTCGAGGATGTGGGTGGAAAACAGGATCGCCTTGGTCGCTCCGAGGCGCTTGATGAGCTGGCGTACCTCGTGTTTTTGATTGGGATCGAGTCCGTCGGTGGGTTCGTCGAGGACCAGCACTTCCGGGTCGTGC
>VHCM01000128.1 GCA_016871685.1 Verrucomicrobiota bacterium | reverse complement strand
CACCGGGCACGACGCGCCGTGGCGGGGCAACCGGATCACGCGCACATCGAGCGCAAAGTACTTGCCGCCGAACTGCGCGCCGATGCCCACCTCGCGGGCCAGCGCCAGCAGGTCCTGCTCGAGCGCACGGTCGCGGAACGCGCGGCCGTGTTCGTTGCCCGAGTCGGGCAGCGTGTCGAGATAGCGCGTCGACGCGAGCTTCACCGTCTTGAGGCAGTGTTCCGCCGAAGTGCCGCCGATCACGAAGACAAGGTGGTACGGCGGACACGCCGAGGTGCCGATCGCGCGCATTTTCTCGAAACAGAACTCCCGCAGGCGCGCGGGATTGAGCAACGCCTTGGTTTCCTGGAACAAAAACGACTTGTTCGCCGAGCCGCCGCCCTTGCTGACGAACAGGAAATGATACTCGTCGCCCTGGCAGGCCAGCAGATCGATCTGCGCCGGGAGATTCGTCCGCGTGTTGACCTCGTCGTACATCGTCAGCGGCGCGGTTTGCGAGTACCGGAGATTCTCGCGGATGTAGGTTTCGTAAATCCCCTTCGACAGGTGTTCGGCATCATCGACACCGGTCCAGACCTGCTGCCCCTTCTTGCCGAAAATCGTCGCCGTGCCGGTGTCCTGGCAGAATGGCAGGATCCCGTGGGAGGCGATCTCCGCGTTGCGCAACAACATCAGCGCGACCATGCGGTCGTTTTCCGAAGCCTCGGGGTCGTCGAGAATCGCCGCGACCTGGGCGAGGTGCGCCGGCCGCAGCGTGAAGTTGATCGCCTTGATCGCCTCGGCCGCGAGCCGGGTGAGCGCGGCAGGCTCGACCTTGAGGATGGGTCTGCCCTCGAATTCGGCCGATGACACGCCTTCGATGCCGATGCACTCGTACTCGGTCTCGTCGGGCCCCAACGGAAACGGGGCTTGATAAACAAAAGGTGGCTCGGCCATGGGTCGTGCCATAGATGTAGAACGGGAGCGACGCGCGCGCAAGTCCGGCGGCGCGGCGACGCGGGCATCAAGTGCCGGGACGGCCCAGGGATACGATCAATGACGGTACTTGCGCTTGAAGTGCAGTGCCGCCGAAGAGCGCGAAATCAGTCCTTCGAGGTAGGCGACCTCCTCGGCATCCATGCTGTGCGACACGGTCTTGAGTTTCTCCTGCGCGCGGCGGATCGCCTCCTCGGTGCTCTGCTCGTCGATCTCGGCCTCGCCCATCGCCATGTCGGTGAGGACGACCACCTTGTCCTGCGTGATCTCGGCAAACCCAGATCCCACCGCCAGCGTCACCACTTGGCCGTGGTGCAGGTAGCGCAGCTCGCCGGGCTTGAGCGCGGTCACCAACCCGGCGTGCTGCGGCAGCACACCCAGCTCGCCGTCCACACCGGGAAGGCGGACGTTGTCGACCGAATCGGAAAACACTTTTTTCTCCGGAGTGACGATGTCGAGGTGCAACGGCATGATTGGAAATGTTGGATGATGAATGTTGAATGATGAATGCGGGCCCTGACTGGAAATCCAACATTCAACATTCGGCAACCGCCTCAGTCCCTCGAGACCGAGTCGATGTCGCCTTTCATGTAGAAGTTACCTTCGGGCACGTCGTCCCACTTGCCGTCGAGGATCTCGGCGAATCCCTTGACGGTGTCCTCGATCGAAACCAGTGCGCCGGGCACGTTGGTGAAGACCTCCGCGACGTGGAACGGCTGGGTGAGGAAGCGCTGGATCTTGCGTGCGCGGAACACGGTGAGCTTGTCCTCGTCGGACAGCTCGTCCATGCCGAGGATCGCGATGATGTCCTGCAAGTCCTTGTAGCGCTGCAGCACCTGTTGGACACCGCGGGCGACGCGATAGTGCTCCTCGCCGACGATGTCCGGCGCGAGCGCCTTGGAGGTCGAGGCGAGCGGATCGACCGCGGGGAATAACGCCTGCTCGGCAAGGGATCGCTCGAGCACCACCGTCGCGTCCAAGTGCGCGAACGTGTTGGCGGGCGCGGGGTCGGTGAGGTCGTCGGCCGGCACGTACACCGCCTGGATCGAAGTGATCGACCCTTTGTTGGTCGAGGTGATGCGCTCTTGGAGCGCGGCCATTTCCTCGGAAAGGGTCGGCTGGTAGCCCACCGCCGACGGCGTGCGGCCAAGCAGCGCGGACACCTCTGATCCGGCCTGTGAGAACCGGAAGATGTTGTCGACGAACAACAGCACGTCCTGATTCGCCTCGTCGCGGAAGTGCTCGGCCATCGTCAGCGCGGAGAGCGCAACGCGCAGACGCGCGCCCGGCGGTTCGTTCATCTGGCCGTAACACAGCGCCACTTTCGAGCCGTCGGCGAGCACCGGCGTGCCGTTGGCATGACGCTTGGGATGACCGCTTTCATCTTTTTCGGTCGCGATGACGCCCGACTCGATCATCTCCCAGTAGAGATCGTTGCCCTCGCGGGTGCGCTCGCCCACACCGGCGAACACGGAGAATCCGCCGTGCGCCTTGGCGATGTTGTTGATGAGCTCCATGATCACGACGGTCTTGCCCACGCCCGCACCGCCGAACATGCCGCCCTTGCCGCCCTTGAGCAGCGGGCAGATCAGGTCGATCACCTTGATGCCGGTGGGCAGCACCTCGGCCGCGGCGGACTGCTCGGTGAGCGTCGGTGCCGGCCGGTGGATCGGCGAGCGCAGGTTCGCGTCGGGCAGCGGACCATTCTCGTCGACGAGATCGCCGGTGACGTTGAAGATGCGTCCGAGCACCTGGTTGCCCACGGGCACGGCGATCGGCTTGCCGGTGTCCAGAAGCGACATGCCGCGCTTGAGACCGTCGGTGGTCGACATCGCAACCGCCCGGACCCAGCCGTCACCCAGGTGTTGCTGGACTTCGAGCACGAGCTTGGTGTCGACACCGTTGAGCGGGTACTGGATTTCGAGCGCGTTGTAGATCTCGGGCAGCCTGGCGGCTTTGGAGAAGTCGGCGTCGATGACGGCGCCGATGATCTGGACGATGGTTCCGGTGTTGCTCATGGGGTTGGCGAGTTGTCGGTGTTCTGTTGAAATGGATCCGTGGATGGCGAGGAGGCCGGGTGGCGGTGTTTGCTGATGATGAATGACCGCGGCACCTCACTCCATCGCCTTCATGGCGGTGGTGATTTCGAGGAGTTCGGCGGTGATCGCGCCTTGGCGCAGCTTGTTGTATTCGAGGGTGAGTTCCTTGATGAACTTCTTCGCGTTGTCGGTAGCCGACTTCATCGCGACCATCCGCGCCGAGTGCTCGGACGCGCGCGACTCGACGTGCGCTTGGTAGACCTCGTAGTTGATGAAAAGCGGCAGGATCGCGCCGAGGACTTCCGCGGGATCCGGCTCGAACAGGAAATCACGGGACGCGGCATCGGCGGATGCGGTGCCGGCCTCTTCGGTCGCGGCTTCGGCGCTGACCGGCAGCAACGTCACCACCTGCGGTTCCTGGCGCAGCGTGTTGACGAAATCCGTGAAGGCGATCGACACCTTGTCGTAGTGGCCGTCGAGGAACTGGCGCGTCACGAATTTGGCGATCGGCCGGACCTGTTGGAACGGGACCGGATCCTTGACGGTGAAGTCGGCGACCACCTTGCGGCCGAGCTTCTCGCACCAGATGCGCAGCTTGCGGCCGACCGTGACGAAGTCCGCGTCCGGCGAACATCCGCTGCGGATCGCCTTGGCGAGGTTGGTGTTGAGCGGACCGCACAGCCCCTTGTCGGTGGAGATGACGAGGACGAGCTCACGTCCGCCGTTGCGGCGTTCAAGCAGCGGGTGCGACTCCTCGCCGAAGTTCGCGCGGATGTCGGCGAGCACCTGGGTGAGGTGGCGGGCATACTCGCGGCCGGCGAGCGCCTGGTCCTGCGCCTTCTTCATCTTCGCCGCGGCGACCAGCTGCATCGCGCGGGTGATCTGCGCGGTGTTTTTGACCGACTTGATGCGGCGGCGGATGTCGCGGAGGTTGGCCATTTTTTACTGCGTGAAAGGTTTTTGGTTATCGGTTGTCGGTTATCAGGATATTGAATCGGGCGATCGGGACGAAGGGTATTTTACTGATAACTATTAACCGATAACAGATAACTCACTTCCAGCTCTTCTTGAAGTCGTCGATCGCCTGTTTCACGGCATCGACCATCGCGGTGTCTTTCTTGAGGTCGGGCTTCTCGTTGCGGATGCGATCGAGTAGCTCTCCCTTGCGGGTGGTCAGGAACTCGCCGAGCGCAGCTTGGAAGCGCTTCACGTCCTTGACCTCGACGTCGTCGAAGGAGCCTTGCTGCATGGCGAAGAGGAACACGGACTCCATTTCCATGCCCAGCGGGTTGTACTGGTTCTGCTTGAACAGCTCGACGATGCGCGCACCGCGATCGAGCTTCTTCTTGGTCGAGGCGTCGAGGTCGGAACCGAACTGCGCGAACGCCTGCAGCTCGCGGTACTGGGCGAGGTCGAGCTTGGTCGTGCCCGCCACCGATTTGATCGTCTTGGTCTGCGCGGCGGAGCCGACGCGCGACACGGAAAGACCCACCGAGATCGCCGGCCGGATGCCTTGGTAGAACAGGTCGGTTTCCAGGTAGATCTGGCCGTCGGTGATCGAGATCACGTTGGTCGGGATGTAGGCCGAGACGTCGCCGGCCTGGGTCTCGATGATCGGCAGCGCGGTGAGCGATCCGCCACCGGCGGCTTCCGAGAGGCGCGCGGAGCGTTCGAGCAGGCGCGAGTGGAGGTAGAACACGTCGCCCGGATAGGCTTCGCGGCCCGAGGGACGGCGCAGGATGAGCGACACCTGGCGGTAGGCCACCGCGTGCTTCGAGAGATCGTCGAACACGATCAGCACGTCCTGACCCTTGTCCATGAGGTACTCGGCGAGCGCGCAGCCGGCGTACGGCGCGAGGAACTGCATCGCCGCGGCATCGGAGGCCGAGGCGGAGACGATTGTCGTGTACTCCATCGCACCGGCATCCTCGAGCGTCTTGTGGATGCGCGCGATGTTGGAGAGCTTCTGGCCGATCGCGACG
>VHCM01000127.1 GCA_016871685.1 Verrucomicrobiota bacterium | reverse complement strand
CGCTGTAAACCGTGTCGTTGCTGCCGTTGAAGAGCACCAGCACCACACCACCGAGCGAGACCGGATCGGATGAGGCATTGTAAAGCTCGATGAACTCGGCGACGTCGGTTCCGGGAGAGTCCGCTTCCACTTCGTTGATCACCACCGGGAATGCGGCGGTATCACCGTCGTCCTGCACCACCAACTGGGCGCTGCCCGGCACATAGTCGGTGGCACTCGCGGTGAATGCCACGGTCAGATTGCCGTCGAGATAGGCATTATTGATGATGTCGATGTCGAAGGTGGCGGACGTCTGGCCCGCCGGGATCGTCACTTGGCTGGGTGCGGAAGCCTTGCCCGAGTTGCTGACGGCAATGGTGACCACGAGGTCGGCCGCAAGCGATCCGCCACGGGTGAGCGTGGCGGTGACGGCGGCGGTGCCGGCATTCTCGGACACGCTGGCGACCGAGAGCTGGAGGGTCAGCACCTTGGGCGGCGCGGAGGCAGTGAGGTAGTTGTTGTCACCCACTGCCGCGGCCGCGACATCGGCCAGCGTCACTTCCTGCCACACGGACGGATAGTCGAGGATCGACGTGCCAGGGGCGAAATCGAAACCCCGCAGCGTGTCGGCGATGCGCGCAAACGACTTGTTCGCGCCTTGGTTGCCACTGAAGGACACCGCATCGACCACCTCCTCAAGGGTGAAACCGGATCCTTGGTAAAGCACCACGCTGTCGTCGCCGCTGAATTCGGATACAAGCGCCGGGACATCGAACAACGCGTCGAAGTTGACTGCCGCGTAAGCCGGCACGGCCGCGCCAGTGGCCGCAATGAGCAGGTTGCCGTTCGCGGGAATCGTGTACGCGTCGAGCGCCATCACGCGCGTGGTTGACGAATCACCGGCCTTCCATCCTTGGCGTCCACCGATTGTCACCGGCTCCTCAACCCAAGTTGCGAGACGATAACCGGCAAGCGAAAGGTCGGCACCCGTGAGGTTGCGCAGCTCGATGAAGCGGTCGGCAGTGGTCAGGCCCTCATAGTACTGGCTGATCACCACCGACGGCGCGCCCAGCGTGGTGAACGACCAGGTCGTGTTGTCGGTCACGGCGGGCACGGTGTTGGCACCGCCGTCGAGGAAGACGCCTTCAGCGTAGTTGACGTAGTAGATGGCACCGTACTCGAGGACCACCGACGGATTGATGGTGGCGGTGTCGCCGCTGGTGACGATCTGCGCGCCGAGGACGTCGATCGATTCAACCAGGGTTCCATCCGCAGCATGAACATTCACGCTGCCCGTGCCGGCGAAGATCGGCTCGTCGAACTGGATCAGAAGATTTGCGGTCGGCGAAACACCGGTCACAGAAGGCACGGGCGTGTACGCCAACACCGAAGGTGCGATCAGGTCCTGCGCGGTGGTGGTGAAGGTCCAGCTCGTCTCATCTTCGATGCCGGGCGTGGGGTTGCCGGTGAGGTCGGTGAAGGCAGCAGCGCTGAGGTTGACATAATACGCGGTGGCATAGTCGAGCAGGCCCGGGAGGCTGACGCTCACCGTGGCACCATTGATGGTCACCGCCGCATCGTCCGACGGGATCAGCGCGACGGAATTGCCACCGGCTGTCTGCAGGCTGATCAGTCCGGATCCGGCAACCACCGGCTCGCTGAAGGTGATCGTGAGCGAGGTGTTGAGCGGCACCTCGGTGGCACCCGCGAGCGGTGTGGACGAGACGATTTCCGGCGACGGATCATTGGTGCTGCCGGGAGTGGGCAGGGCGGGCACGAAGGCCAAGGCGTCGAACGCGGCTCCGCCATCGGGAATGCGCGCCATCGAGACCACCGCGGTCGTGGATTCGTTCACCTGCACGCCGCTCGGAGCAAGCGCCGCAAGCAGTTCGGCGTCGTTGGCATCATTGGTGCCGTAGACGAGCGCGTCGAGAAGGATGCCATTGATCGTACCAACCGGGCTTGCATTAGGGAAATCCGTGGCCTTGCCGATGATCAGCGCGACTGCGTCGGCCCCGTCTTGCAGGAAGCCGCCGGCGAGGTCCGCGATGTCCGCACCCGATATGGAAGCGTTACCGAAGACGAAGAAGCCGCGCGCGGGGATCACATATCCAGAGAGATCCTTCGCGAGGTAGGACACATCGCCATTGCCGTTGTAGAGCACGATCAGCAGGCCATCGAGCGGGATCTCGTCATCTGAGTCGTTGTAGAGTTCGATGAACTCATCGGTGCTCGGCGAGACGTTGACCTCGTTGATGACGATTGGATAAGGCAGGTCCGTGGCATCGTCGGTGACGGTGATCGTCTGGCTGGCAGGCACGAAACCGTCGGCGGTGACGGTGATCGTCGCCGACTTGTTTCCATCGAGGTAGGCATCGTCGATCACATCGATGGTGAAGGTCGCACTGGCCTGTCCGGCCGGGATCGTGACCTCGTAGCCCGGGAAAACCACCGAGGCGTAGAGATCGGACGATTCAATGATCACAAAGAGATCTTCGGCCGTGCTGCCGGTGCGCGTGACTGTGGCAGTGATCGCCGCGGGTCCGGCGTTTTCCGCCACGGTGTTGGCGGACAAGGTGAGTCCGAGATCCTGCACGGTGCGCGAGGCGCTGAGGTACCAAGGGTCGCTGTCGGCAGCGGCGGCCACTTCGGCGAGTGTCTTCACGCCCCAGACGGCGGGATAGGTCAGGATCGATGACCCTGCATCGAAATCAAAGCCTTGGACGCCGGTATCTACGCGATAGTAAGCGGTGTCTTGTCCTTGGTTTGCCGTGAAGGAGACCGCGTCCTCGATGGCCGCGCGGCCGAAGCCGGTTCCGTAGTAGAGCACGATGCTGTCGTCGCCACTGATGAAGGTCGCCCCGCCGACGACTTGATAGTCGTAGTTGCTCGCCGCATAGGCCGGTGCGGCCGCGCCCGGGTTGGCCACGAGGAAATGACCACCCGCAGGGATGACGTAGCCGTCGAGGTAGTCGACGCGGGTCGTCGTGCCGGTACCGGTCTTCCATAGTTCCCTGTCCGCATTCGCCCAGCAGGCCAGCGCATATCCGTCGAGCGGTAGATCGGCATCGGTGGTGTTGCGCAGCTCAATGTAGCGGTCGCTGGCCAGTCCCTCATAATATTGGCTGATGATCACCGGCGGCAGCGGACGCGTGGTGAAGGAGAACCCGCCGGCGCCGGTGAGCGCCGCGGAAGGATTGCCGGCAAGGTCGTTGAAGGCACCCGCGGGGATGTTCACGTGGAAGGTGGTGCCGTAGGCCAGTACACCGCTCGGTTTCACCGTCACATTGCCGCCGCTGATCGTCACTTGGGCGCTGGTCACGGGAATCGACTGGATCAACGAATCGTCGGCCGACTTGCGGATTTCAATCGATCCCGCGCCGGCAACGACGGATTCATTGTAGACGAGTTCCAAGTAGGTTGAGGGGTATGCAGCGGTGGCGCCGCCTGCTACCGACGTGCCGGTGAGCTGTGGTGGCGTCGTATCCGCGCTGCCGGTGGTGAAGCTCCACGCCGAAGCAATGGTGCCGGCAAACGGGTTGTTGCTGGCGTCGGAGAAGGTGCCGGCGTCAATCTCGATGGAGTAAGTGGTGAATCCATCGAGCACGAGCGGAGAGACCGGCAGCGCGATGGTGACGGTCTTGCCGGAGACTGCGACGGCGGCATTCGTCACCGCCACCGTGTGGACGATGGTTTCGTCCGCCACGTTCTTGATGGCGATGTTGCCCGATCCCTTGAACACGTTCTCCTCGAACTCGAGCGAGAGTCCAGTGGTGACCGCCACGCCGGTTGACCCGTTGGCAGGCGAAAACGAGGTGACCACTGGCGCGGTGCTGTCGATGGCCGCGTTCGTCCAAGTGAGGACCACGTCATCGATGGCATAGGAATCGCGGCTGCCGCTTCCTGTAGCGGCACCGAGCGCGACCACGCGCAGGTAGATCGATCCGGGTTGGTTGTCGATCGCACTGCCGAAGCTGTAGCTGCCGTTGGTGGAACCGAAGGCCGCAGGATCGGAGTAGGTGCCGAGATCCGTCCAAGAAGTGCCATTGAGCGAGTACTGCACGGTCCAGACAGTGCTGCGGGACTGAACGGAGAGTATTTGGTGTTTCATCGCAAGGTTGAAACCCGTTTTACCGAGCGTATTGGCGAGTTGCAGCGTGAATGCCGCGCCCGGATCACCGAAACTGCCGGTTTGGCGGATGCCAAGCGCGCGGTCTGTTCGGCCCGACTGGGTCGTTGCCGCATCCGCACTCGCACCACCATCGGCAGAGGCGAAGTTCTTGAACGCTCCCGCGGTGTCCGTCCATTGAATCTTCGATGTTGAAAACGTCGCGGCAGTACCAAGCGATGTGGCGTTCGCGCCGGTGCGCACCGACCACCCTGCGGGCAGCGCGGTATTGATGCCGTCGAAGTCCTGTGTGTAGGTGGTTCCCTCCGGGAGTGTGACTTGTGCTTTGACCTCTACCGCACCAAACACAAACGCCGCGCAAGCAAGCGCGGCGGTCGTGGCGAGACGGCGGTGGATCCGGAGCAGGCCGGTGGTGACGAGTCGGGTCGGCGTGAGAGCGATCATGTCGGTGGGTTGGGTTGGGATTCGGGGAAGAGGAATGCGCGGATTGGCGGTGTATGCAACGGATGCCGGGTGGCAAGTCTGTCACACACCTTTCCCCTCACTTCACACGAAATCCCCCGGCGATTTCCAGCAGATTTTCTTTTTGAAAAAACGGTCGGCGATCGATTGATGAGGATTGATGGTTTGTATCTCTTAACGAACCTTGTGACTTTCGTCGGAATTCCTTGATTCGCGAGCGGACTCGGCCAAAGTGCCGCCCGTACGGGGCGTAGCTCAGCCTGGTAGAGCGCCTGCTTTGGGAGCAGGAAGTCGTCAGTTCGAATCTGGCCGCCCCGATTTCCGCCACCCCTTCATGGGGTGGACGGACTCTACGGGGCGGTCCGTGAGAACTTTCGAGCCTCTTGGGCGAGAGTTCGAAAGCCACAGCCGCTTTTAGCGGCAAGTCTTTTGGATCGGC
>VHCM01000126.1 GCA_016871685.1 Verrucomicrobiota bacterium | reverse complement strand
GCGGTGTTAGCGAACACCGCCGCCGGCAACGTGAGCCCGCCGACGAATACGCTGGTGAATCCGTCGTCGCGCTTCGAGGCCATCGCGACAGCCCCACCCTCGGCATAATGGCCGAAGGCCTCCGCCTGCGGGTCGTTCACCGCGAACAACGGTCCGAGCTTGGCACGCGGCGGCCAGGTCATCTGACGGTACTGATACGCCTCGTCCCGAGATTTCCAGTTGCGGATCACATCGTCGGGCTCGATCGGCTCGCCCGCGCCGCAGCCCGCCGACCACCGATGGCCGTTGGCGAGCTTCATCGATGGCGACTGTTCGCCGTCGAGTTGGTTCACGCGGATGCCGGTGAGTGCCTCGATGTGCCGCACGCCGTACGCCGCATCGGGCGTCTTCGCGTCGGGCTGCAGCACGCCCGGCGCGTAAAACCAGAGCGCCGTCGATCCGTCGGCCTTGAGCCGCGAGCGGATCGCGTTGCGATCGGCCACGCTGGTGCTGAAGGCGTTGAGGAAGATCACGAACTTCTTGGGCGACACCCGGCCCTTGACGTAATCCGACTGCAGCCAAAGCTCCGGCGTGAGTCCCATGCGGTTGATCTGCGCGCGCAGGTCATAAAGGAGCGGCAATCCAATCTCGATGCCGTAAGAGATCTGCATCAGGCTTGCCTCATCGACGATTACCGCGGTGTCGCTCGTCAGCGGCGCGGGATCGGCATTGGTCTCGTCGTAGAGTTTTTGCAGCCGGCCGAGGTTGTCCCAGAGCTTCGCGTCGGCGAGCCAGGTGTCGCCCTGCGGCATGAACCAGATCTGCGAGCGGTGGACGAGGGTGGTCATGAAATTCCGGCGGTGCGCCCAGATCGTCTCGTCGAGCGTCGAAACGCGGCCCCAGCCGGTGTCCTTGTCGGCGAGGTGCGTGCGCAGGTCGTCCTCGTTGCACCACGGCTGACCTCGGAACGCGCAGCTCTCGGCCGGAGCCATGATCGTGCCGCTGCCGCCGTTGCGGCGGTCGTAGTATCCCATCGGCGCGCACCAGACGTCGGCAAAGCGCTCGTCCATCGCGCGCTCGAAATCCAAGTGGCCGAAATTGACGATGCCCTCCTGCAAGCCGGCGAGTTCGTAGGTGTAGCCGTAGAAGACGTGCACGAGCTTGCGTCCGCCGCTCGCACCGCGGATCGCGGCCGAGACGCGGCGGATCGCGTCGGTGATCGCCTGCGACTGGAACAACGAGAAATCGAGCATCTCGCGCTCGGCCACCGGGTTGCGCAGCAGGCCGTGCGACGTCGACTTGCGCCGCACCGCGGGCGGCACGTCGATCGCCGCGAAGCCCGCGTGCTCCGTGCCCCACGCGGTGTTGAGTCCGCCGATCTCCTTGTATCGCGCCGCCAGCCATTGCCGCCACGCGTCACGGAACCCGGGCTCGAAGTGGCGCAGCCCCCAGTCGTTGTGGTTCCAGATGGTCGAGGTGTAGTACCACTCGCCGCTGTTCATCGCGCTCGGATGATAGGCGAAGATCCGGTCGCCCCAGCGCGCCTCGAGATGGCGCACCAACGCGTCGAGATGCCGCGCCGCGCCGTCGAGCCACTTCTCCGAGGTCACCGACACGTCATCCTTCTCGCGGCCGCCGTTTTCCCACACCGGCAGCTCTTCCGGATGCTCGTTGCGCCACCACTCGGGCGGAACAATGCTCACGCGCGGCATGTAGTAGCCGTCGGGTGCGAGCCGGACGAGGTCGGCGAACTCCTTGTTGACCGCGGTGAAATCATACGGCTCGCCCTCGCGCGGCCATGGCAGGGTGATGCAGGTCGTGTAGAGCCGCACGCCGTTCGGGCGCGCCAGACGGATCGTTTCGCGGATCATTTCCGCGGTGCCTCCCCACAGCATCACCGGCGCCTGCGGCATGCCGTTGATGAGCATCACGGGCATGCCGCCGCGTTGCTCCAGTTTGCAAATGAGTGTTTCGACAGGTGTCGCAGGTGTGGTGGCCGACGGAGTTTCGTCAGCGATTGATGACGCCGCGGCGAGAATCGCGAACGACAGAGTCGGAATGGCGGGGTGAAGTGTCATGGGATGGTTCGGGATGGGTGGTGAGCTCGAATCTCTGGAAAAAACATCTGAGGGGACAGGATTTTTCGCCCGCTGCCGTACTTTTTGGTGCCGAGCTTCCGGTGTACAACCCACGGCCCGTTGGATGGGCGGTGGTGATTTGTCAAGATTTGCAGCCTGACCCCATTTTCGATTTCCTTTGAATGCCCGCGATTTGCCGCATCCGGCCTTGCATCACAGGCATGCCGGATGGTGAAAGAGGCCGATGAGCCACATCAGAATGGCGCAACCCCTGCAATCTGGCCGACGGCTGTTGCCAGCGTTGGTGGTGATGGCCGCGCTCTCCGGCTGCGGCGGCAACGTCGCGCGATCTCCAGCCCGTCCGCTCTTCGACGGGCGCACGCTCGACGGCTGGCAGGGCGATTCGCGCGTGTGGGCGGTGCGTGACGGGGCGATCGTCGGCAGCTCGCGTCCTGCGGGTCTCGCGCGCAACACGTTCCTGATCGCCGACGGATCGTATGCCGATTTCACGCTGCATGCGGACTTCAAGCATGCGGAGGGTGGCAGCGGCGTGCAGTTCCGCAGCCGGCGACTGACCGGAGACGGCTTCCGCGTCGCCGGTTTCCAGATCGACATTGGTGATGGTGAGACGGGCAGTATTTACGAAGAGGCCGGCCGCGGCACGCTCGCAGCGGTTGATCCCGCGCGACTGCGACGCATCCTGCGCCCGGGAGATTGGAACACGCTCACCATCCGGGCCATCGGCAACCGGTTTGAAGTGTGGGTCAACGGACGGGTTGCGGCGCGCTACACTGAACCCTCATCGGAGCGTTGTCCGCGATCCGGGTTGATCGCGCTGCAGATGCAGGCCGGACTTCCGATGGACATCGCGTTTCGCAATCTCCGGATCGAAATTCCCGGATCCGCCGACTTCACCGCGCCGTCATCCACAGCGGCGCGGTGACAAACCAGACCACGGTCGAAACCAGCATCGCGAGCTTCATCGGAGCGTTATCCATCATTCCGGCGAGCACCAGCGCGGGCGGCACGATGGTGCCGAGCAGGCACAGGATGCCAAGTGTCAGGGCGGTCGCTTTCATCATCTGATGCAGGGTTTGGGTCCGATTGATTTCGAGAGGACGATGTAGAGCAGTCCGCTGGCGATCCACACCGGCAGCGTGGCGTAGGTGGGCAACGGCATCTCGAAACGCCGCACCGCCCAGAACCCGAGTGCGGCGGGCAGTGTCCACGCGAGGAATGCGGCGCGGTTGAACGACGCGCCGGCCGCCAGCGCCGGGTTCACGGCGATGCCGAGGCGGCGCGCGAACCAGATATCGACCACGATGATCGCGCCCACCGGAGCGAGCACCATGCCGTAGATGCCGACGAAATCGAGGAGCTTCATCGCGAAGGCGGGGAACAGCCCGGCGATGGTGCAGACGATGCCGGCGGTGATCGTGGCGGCCTGTCGCGAGACGTGCGGCATCACGCCTTGGAATGCGAGGCCCGCGCGGTAGATCGTCGGGTTCGCCGTGGTCCATCCGGCGATGACAATGCAGATCAGGCCCGCGACGCCCACCGCATCGTAAACCATGGGGCCGGGAGCGACGCTGGCTCCGGCGCCGAATTTCTGCAACTGGCAGGCATAGAGCAGCGAGGCGCAGATCCACGCGATGCAGTGGCCGAGGAACATGCCGGCCGCGGGTGCCCAGCCGGACGAGGCGTTGCGCGCGTAGCGCAGCACCGACAGATCGCTCATGCCGAGATGCATCGCGGCGTTGCAGAACCAAGCGAAGAAGAACACGCCCCAGAATCCGATCTTCGGTTTGCCCTCGAGCGGCACGCCGGTCCAGATGGCGGACAGCTCGTGCGATTCGAGTTTCGGCAGCGTGACGAGCGCGCAGGCGACGAAGACGAGGAACATCCACGGTGCGGCGTAATTTGCCACGCGCGCGACCACGCCGTAGCCCTTCACCGCCACCCAGGTCATCGCCGCGCCGATTGCGAGCACCACCGCCGACCAAGCGGCACCGGTGGGCATGATGTCGGAGAAACCGGGCATGCGCACATCGGGAAACGGCACGCCCACCGCCGTGGCGGAGACGGTGACCATCGCGCCGGCCAGAAAGCAGAAGAGCAGACCGTTGGCGAAGTTGTAGAGGGTGGCCAGCCTGCGCCCGCAAATGGATTCGAGCTTGTGATAAAGCGTCACGCGCAGGCGCATCGCGATCGGCGTGGTGAGATGACGCCAGGTCAGCACCGCCGCGAGATTGCCCAGCAGCAGGCCGCAGATCAGGTCGCCTGCGCCGACCCCGTAGGCGACGAAGAGCGGGCCGATCATGAATTCGGTGCCGGCCGTATGCTCACCGGCGTACATACCCCAGAACGATCCGGGACCTTTGAGCGCGCGGTCGGGGACGCGCTCGTGCTCGAACTCATCGGCAGGCGTCGGCGGATGGTCGGATGGCATCGCGGATCGTCCGTTCATTTCATCTCCGCCGCCATGGCGCGCGCCTCCTCGGTGTCGAGGCGATCGGCGATGCGCGTGCACAACGATGTGAGTGTGGCGGGCTTTTCGGGACGGCTGCGCGCGGCGTCGCACAACGCGCGCAGGTCGTCGATCGTGGCGGTGAAGTACAGCGCGCGCATTGCTTCTTTCGCGGACGCCTCGTCGTCGCTCGAGATCCACCGCAGCAGGATCGCGCCGGAATCGGGCAACGCGCGATGGGCAAGCGCCTTGATCGCGAGCAGGGCGTCGGGCGATGGTTCGCCGCCGACGAGCGACGCAAGCTGTGCGTCGGCACCGTCGAAGCGGCTCGAGCCGACTGCAAGTCCCGCAGCTTGGTGGACCGCAGGCTCGCGCGCGCCGAGCGCCTGCAAGGCCGCGTCGAACGCGGCTTGCGTGGGAATCCGGCCGAGCGCGCGGACCGCCGCGACGCGCTCCTTGGGATCGGCCGCACTTGTGCTTTGCATCGCCAGCGCCTCACCCGTCTCGATCGGCAGTTGGTCGATGCGTTGCAGCACGACGATGCGGTCGCTGGTTGGAAATCCGGCGTAGTTCCCGGCAAGCCCGTCGATCAGCGACGGCAACGCACCATCCAGCGCCGCGCGCAGCGCGATGTGGCGGGCGCGGTCATCATCGTCCGCCAACGCCCGCTCGATCGCCA
>VHCM01000125.1 GCA_016871685.1 Verrucomicrobiota bacterium | reverse complement strand
GCGGCTCGCCCGCGTGGGGCGTTTCGGCAAGATCGATGGTTGCCGTGGTCGTCGCTCCTTGCGAGGCAATCGGTGCCGCGATCGGCGACCAATCGACGAGATTCGTGCTGGCTTCAATCGTGTAGCTTGCCGCGGGTTGGGATTCCCAGCTCATCGTGCACTCGGTGCCGTTCATCGTCATCGAGGTCACGAGGAACGGCGGATGGTCCGAGGTCGCCTCAACCACGACCTGTGCGGTCGCCACGCCGCCGACCCATTCGGCGCTGAGCGTGTAGGTGGTGGTGATTGCGGAATCCACCGTGATGCTTCCCGCTGCGTTGACGAGTCCGATGTTGTTGTCGATGCGCACCTTGTCGGCGTTGGAGACGTTCCATGCGAGGGTTGTTGATCCCGGCTGACCGCCGGGTGCCGCCGTGGCGGTGAAGCTGATGATCGGTGCCGGGATCACTGAGACACGAGCGGTGGTGACGGTGGTGCCGCCATCGCCGATGGCCGTGAGTGTGTAAGTGGTGGTGGCATTGGGTGAAACCGCGACCGATCCGCTGGCCGGGACGCTGCCGATGCCGTGGTCGATCGTCACGGAGGCGGCTCCGGTGACGGTCCACTGGAGGGTGGTGCCTTGTCCTTGGTTGACGGTCGATGATGCCGCGCCGAAGCCGACGGTCGGAGGCGGCGTGACGCTCGATGGTGCGAGCGTGCCTGCGGTGAGGAATTGATTCCGTGAGGCTTCGGCTTGTGGGACATTCACGTTGGTTTGTTCGTCGAGGATGGTCCACGAGGTTCCGTTGTTGCTGGCTTCGACGCGCCATCCGGTGGGATCCGCCCACGAGAGCGATGAATCGGTGAGCCCGATGCGGTACGTGTTTGCACTGCGCCCGGTGACAAAATCGAGCACGAGGGCACCCTTGTTGCCATCCACCCAGTAAGTGGTCAGATTGTTGTCGTTGGCTTGGGCGGGCGGACCGAACCCCTCGAAATCGTAGCCCCCGGGGTTGCTGGAGGTCGCACCTGTCAGACGTGCGCCATTGCTGAGGATCTGGAATTCCGAGATCGCCACTGCGGCGGCATTCACTCCGTCGCGCACCGAGGTCGGTACGAAACGGAAGTACCGGTAGCGCTCGACCGCGTTGATCGTGAAGGACGAGGTCGTGCTGCCGGCCGCGTTGGATGCGGTGAGCGTGTAGGTGGTGCTGCCGACGGCGGTCACCGACACACTGCCCGAGCTGCCGACGCTGCCGATGTTGGGCAGGATGGTGACGTCGTCCGCGCCCGCGACGTTCCATTGGAGCGCGACGCTCTCGCCTGGTGCGGGATCGGAGCGGTCGCTGGTGAAGGTGCGGACGAACGGTGCTGACGCGGATCCGCTGCCGTCGCCGCTGTAGGGAAGATCGATCGCATCGAGGAAGACGCGCCGCTGGTTCTGTGTCGGGAACGCGCTGCGTTGGTCGAGCACCACCCAGACGGCTCTGTCCGGGCTGCCCTCGACCCGCCACGACAACGGGTCACGGTTCGCGTTGTCGCCGGTCGCGATGCGGTATCGGCGCACCGTCGGTTTCGCGGTTCCGAAATCGAGCGTCAGCGGGTGGTCGAGTGCTTCATCCCAGTAGGTCGATGTGTTGTTGTCGTTGCCGTTCGCCGCGCTCGCGGAGTTCAGGTTGCCGACAAACGAGGTCGACGCGCCGCCGATGCGGTTGCCGTTGGCGTCGAGCAGTTGGAACTCGGCGAGGTTGACCCGTCCGCTGCTTCGCGCCGCTGTCGGCACGAGCCGGAAGAAGCGCATCGGTCCGGTGGCGATCGCGAGCGTGCGGGTGCGCGAGCCGGCGGCATTGGTCGCGGTGAGCGTGTAGGTGGTTGGTTGCAGCGGACGCAGGGTGGTGGATCCCTGTGTGGCGACCGTGCCGATGCCCGGTGAAAGGCTCACCGAGGCGGCGTCTTCCACATTCCATGAAATCGTTGTCGCCCAGCCCGGTGCGATTACCGGGGTTTCACAAGCGAACGAGCGGATCGTCGGCGGCATGGCTGCGTCGGGCACGAATGAGTAGCTCAGCCACGGGCGAGTCATCGGCGACGCGGCGTCGGATGTGGCCACGGCGATTCCGTTGCCGGAAATTCCGGCGAGCGTGTCCGGGCTCAGTCGCAGGAACACGAATTTCCCGGCGTTCGCGCCGTTGGCATACGCGTCGCTGAGCCATGCGCTGAGGACTTCGCGCGGCGCGCCCTCTGCCGTCGATGCCTGGGTGTCGGCCTCGGCGTGATCCGCGTTGAGAAAACCCTGCTGCACCGGAATCCCGCGCGTGAGTGGCGACTCGCGGCCGTCGCACACATCGCTGTTGAGCACGACCGCGGATTCCCTTGCATCCGGGATGGCGAACAAATCCGCAGCCGAACCCGCCGGGTCTCCGGAAGCACCCATCGACCACACTTGCAGGCTCACGTTTTCAAAGCGGCCGGGTCCGGCATCCGGCAGGCGGAAGGGGATCACCAGATGCGACACCTGCGACGAGTCGGCGGCGCGGCCGACGAGGACCTGCGCATCGGTGAGGTCGGCTTCGCTGCGCGTGCCCGTGACCACACCGTTGGCCGGGTCGGTGGTGGTGCGCGCGTCGCGCAGTTCGGCGGTGAGTTCACCCTGCAGCGGCAGCACCTCGACCGCGCGCACTGCGACGCGCTCGCCATTGGCATTGACCGCGCGCAAGCGCAGTGTCGTCGTGAACCAGGGATCGAACGTGTAGGTCTCGGTCGCGCCGACCTCGAACTCCCCGAATCCGTCGTCGAGATAGACCGCATCCGCGTTGTTCACCGACCAGTCCAGCGTCACCGACCCGCCTTCCGCGACGCGGTCCCGCGAGATCGTGAAGCGATCGATGACCGGCGACCCTGCAGTGGCCGGTGTGAAGGTGTAGCTCAGGTAAGGTTGATAGGCGGCATTGGCGAAGACAAAATCGGCAGTGAGAATGCCGAACGCCGAATCGATCGAGGACGGCCCGTTTTCCGCCGGAGTGAGCGCGCGCGGACTCAAGCGCAAGAACGCGAAGCGGCCAGCATTGCCTCCGTCGCCGTAGGCATCATTGAGCCAGTCGCACAAGCGCGCGGATTCGATGCCGCCGGCCGGTGTCGCGTGATAGGAGTCGCCGAAGGTGTTGCGGCCGAGAAACTCTTCCATCACCAGATCGCCGCGCTGGTTGTGCGTTTCGTCGGCCGTTCTCACGTCGCTGCCAAGCGTGTTCTTGGACACCCGCGCGCCCGGGATCGCCCACAGGTTCACCGGGATCCGCCAGGTCGTCGTCTCGTCGTTGGCCTGGATGTGGAAGCGCACCTCGGTGAAGCTGCCCTCACCCAGGTCGGGCAGCTTGAACGGGGCCACATAGTGCGAGAGGTTGGTGCCTGCATAGTAGCCGGAGCCGACGTAACTCGTCAGCTCGGCGGTGGCGGTGGATCCGGTCAGCTGCGCCTGGCTGTCCGTCTCGTAGCGCGCGTCCGCGCGGTCGGCGATGACGGTGCCGTCGAGGGGCTGACCCAAGGTGGATCCGGCGAGCAAGCCGGCGAGGATCGGGGACCAAGCGCAAACCCCGCGGCATTTCATGGCATTCATGGGAAATCCTGATTCAGTGCGGATGCGTTGTCAATACAAGGGCGCCATCTTCTACCCTGCCTGATGAGGGGTGCGGCGGTACGTGGAACGAAGCCAATCGAGGGTCAGGCCGGACCGATCCAAAATATTTTCTTGGTTTCAAATCGAACGACGAGGCTTGGCATCCGCCACCGGGAGTGATGCCGACGTTCCCTATGGGGAATCAAAGTAGTCATACTGAAAAGCTCGAATGCTGAGAGCGCGGGCGGGATAATGTTTCAAGGAGCGGCGGCGAAGGAGGGAATGTTGGATGGGGCAAAGTGACTCCTTCGGGCCTTTCTTGCGTGCGGTGCGCTTCGAAGGGCATGCCGCTTGTCGCCACATGGAGTGGCGGCTTGAAGCCGCCATGGTAGGCAAAGACGGCTTTCCGGCCGTCGTCGTGCGGCTCGAAAACCGCATCTGCGATTCATGACTGCCCGAAGGCAGCCACACCATGTGACTTGCGCTTGTCCGACTCCTCTCCGTGAAGAAGAACCACGGATGGACGCGGATGAACACGGATGCGCTGCCGCGGATCTGCCTGGTCTGTCACGCTTCAGACAGGCATCCTTGCCTGTGTCCGTGCAGCGCAGGGATGCTTTGCGATGTCTCACGCTGCGGAGGACAGCGCCGACGGGATACCGAGGACCTGCATGCCTGCGCGGGTGGCGGCGATGATGCCGGCGGGTGCGTCGTCGAGGGCGAGGCAGTCGGCAGGCGCGACGTTGAGGAGTCGTGCGGCCTTGAGGAACACCTCGGGCGAGGGTTTGCCTTCGTTGACGTCTTCGGCGCAGAGGACTTCATCGAACCAGTCGGAGATGCCGACGATTTGCAGTTCCTTCTCGACGACCATGCGGGTTCCGCCGCTGGCGACGGCCATCGGGATTTTGCCGCGGAGTGACGCGGCGAACTCGCTGACCTCGCGGATCAGGCGGATGCCGGGCAGGCGTTTGAGGAAGGCCTCGCGTTTCGCGAATGCGACGGCGGCGGGATCGAGCCGCAGGTTGTAACCGTTGTTGAGTTCAACCGCGACGTCGATGGTGGGTCTGCCGCCCATGGCGTGGAAGATGTCTTCCTTGAAAATGCCGCTGGCACCGTGCAGCGCGAGCGCTTCGCACCAGGCCTCGAAGTGGGCTGCCATCGAATCGACGAGGGTTCCGTCGAGGTCGAAGATCACGGCTTTGAACCCATCCTGCGGAAATTGAAACGGACCGATGCTCGACATGGCGCGCGCGCTGTAATCGGAGCTTCGCCGCTTGGCAAGACCATGGGAGGAGAACTTCCCACTTCACTCCACAACGCCGGTGCCATGGCCGGACGTGGATAAACAAAAAGGGCCGCGCACTCGCGCGACCCTTTTTGCTGTCATGAAATTTGAAACCGGGGACCTCTCCCCTCGACGGCTTCATCATGCCACGGAATCGGACTTCGTCTTGTCCCCAAATCTTGGGACAAGGAATCATTGTTCATTTGAACAATTATCTGTGACCCCCTCATTCCTGATGATCGCGGTAAATGCCTGCCGGGACGATGCGGGGCTCGCCGTCTTTGGCAGAGAACGAACAATCGCCTTCCAGCACCACGCCAGGCGCGAAGCGGATGGGTCCGCGGA
>VHCM01000124.1 GCA_016871685.1 Verrucomicrobiota bacterium | reverse complement strand
GACTCGCAGGGCGTGCTTGCGGATGCGGCCAATGGCGGGTTGAAGCGCGACCTGACGGCGTTTTTATCAGACGGCGACGGGCAGATCGCGGCGAAGGGGGCGCTGGCGGGGCTCAAGGATGCGGACCCGATCGTCATGGATAACGCGAAGGACAAGCGCACGGGCAATTTCCGCCACGCGGTGGCGTCGCCGACGTTCGGCCTGCTGCGTGATTGGGCGAACATCAACGCGCCGCTCAGCGGCAAGAACGTTGCGGCGCGATCGCCCGAACACCACACGGGCGCGCCGGGTGCGAATCTCTACGAGTTGGCGAATGCGCAGCCGGTGAAGCTGGCATCGAACAAGCAGCCCGGCCTGCAGCCGATCCTGGTCGAGGCGACACTCTACACGACCTACGGCGGCTATCCGATGCCCGGCAACAAGTGGCAGATCCGCCAGAACCTCTATCCGCGTGTGGTGTTGTGGAATCCCTACAACGTCGAACTCGATTTCGAGCAGGCGATGGTTTACATCCAAGGCAACGGTCACCAGGACATGGGCACCGACGTCGGCAGCCTCCGCATGTTCGAAGGTGGTCGCGATGCCACCAACTGGTTTGGTGATCCCTTCATCGGCACCTATTACTTCGCCATTCCCAAGACGCGCTTCGCACCGGGCGACTGCCTGGTGTTCTCGCCGCCGGGCAACATCGCGTATCAGGGGTGGACGATCTACAACCCGACGACCAATTTCAACCTGCTCGCCAACATGCTGAGTTGCGAGGTCACCCCCGATGTCTCGCGCAACTACTGGGTCGCACCGATTTTCACACCGCTCGAGGGATGGGGTGCCAAGCCGTCAAAGTACTACTATGCCGCCCAGCCGACGCTCGATGCGAACACCGTGCAGGCCCAGGACACCCGGGCGATTTTGAAATCCGCGGCCGGTGTGTCGCGGGTCGGCAGCTACGCGGATCTCGACAGCCTGCCGCAGATCTCCGTGCTCTCGGGGTCGTTGCAATACGGCGCGGGCAAGGAACCGAAACTGGTGTGGTCGACCCAAAACGACATGCCTTGGGAAACCTTCAGCACGATCGGGGGAGTACCGACGATCGTGCCGAACGTCCGCACCCGCGAAGCGATCCGCATGCGCTGGTTCAACGAGCACACGTCGAACATCAACAACGCGGGAAGCACCCTCAAAGGCACACCGCACTTCGAGGAAGCCATGCTGGCGAACTGGAATCCGCGGGCTTCCTACATCATCCGCTCGCCGTGGGAAAACATCGCCGGCCAAGGCGCGCCCTGGTTCTGGGGTGCCTACACCCGTGACTTGTTCGACGGCGCGGTGAGTTGGAACGAGCAGATGCCGATGTTCTCCGGCGGCCGTGCCCGCGGCAACCCGTTCGGTCCGCCGCAGGAAGGGGCCGACCGCTACGTCCTCTTCGACGTGCCGCGCGATCAAACGGGCGTGCTTTCGCTGGCCCAGTACCAACACGTCAAGCTGTCGGAATTCGTCTGGCATCCATCGTACGCGGTCGGCAATTCGATCGTCGATCCGCGGTTGGGGACGGCCGGCAGCCGCAGCAAGTTCACCGGCATCGCCCGCACCGCCGCGCTCTCGGGCGACTCGGCATCGGCCAGCCTCGGCGGCTTCGGTGACCGCCAGGTCGGATCGCCGACCAACAGCCAGCGCAACGACACCGGCAGGACCTGGGGCGAAATCGCCCGCCTGATGATCGGCAACACGCCGCTCGCCGACAACGTGGTTTACGATCTGTCGTTCGAGGCGAACAAGGCGCTGTGGGACGGGTTTTTCCTGTCGACCGGTGACGAGCGACAGAAGGCCGCCTTTGCCAAGGATCCTGCCCGCGACCCGCTGCCCAACGGCCGCATGCGGCTGGTCGCCGATGGTGACGCGGATTCGCTCGACGACGATCTTGTTGATTTTCACAAAGCGGCATCACGCCTGATGGTCGACGGCGCCTTCAACGTGAACTCGACGCGCAAGGAGGCATGGAAAGCGCTGTTGGCGTCGACGCGCAACGCTGGTTACAAAGGCAGCCGCAGCAACATTCCGTTCCCGCGTGTGCTCAACGCGCCGGGCCGCGCGTGGAAGACCGGCGACCCCACCGATTTCGACAACATCTGGGATTGCTACCGCGAATTGACCCCCGCCGAGGTCGACCGGCTCGCCGAGGAAATCGTTGCCGAGGTGCGCTTGCGCGGGCCATTCCTTTCACTGGCCGACTTCGTCAACCGCCGACTCAAAGAAGACGAGACCGGCTTGATGGGCCCGCTCGACGCGGCGATCCGACGAGCCGGGCTCAACGCCACGCTCGCCAATGCCTACAAGCTGAACAACGCGAATGCGCTTCCCAGCCCGCGCTACACCGACATCAACATTACCGACGGCACGAAACTCGAGCAGGCGCACAAGCCGGATTCGAAAGCATGGGGATCGCCCGCCTGGCTCACCCAAGCCGACGTGCTGCAGGTGATCGGTCCGGCACTCTCCGCGCGCTCGGATACGTTCGTGGTCCGCGCCTACGGTGACTCGGTCGTCAACGGCAAGCTCATGGCACGCGCGTGGTGCGAGGCGGTGGTGCAACGACTGCCGGATCCGGTGGACCCGGACGACAGCGGGATCAACCCGGCGGATCTGGGTACCGACAAAGATCTCGGCCGACGATTCACGATCCGTTCCTTCCGCTGGCTGGCCCAAGAGGAAGTTGATGAGCAGCAAACCTGAGTTGATGAAATCCAATCCCATCCACAAGTGGCCGGCATTCGTTGCCGCAAGTTTGATTTTCATGGTTCCCGCGTTTTCGCAGGAATCCGCGCGTCACGTGCGTTTTCTTCCGCTGGGGGATCCGCCTCCCTACATGCAGGACGTTCGCGACGGCGTCGCCTACGAGATTGATCCGCCCGAAGGCAGCCTGCCGCCGCGCGAAGTGGTGGTCGGCAACCCGAAGCCGCAGGGTGAAGGCGGTCAGGCATCCGTGGACGAGACCGCGAAGCCGATGATGCTGCGCCTGGGCGTCACCACTGCCGCAACCAAAGTTCCCGGAGGTGAGGGCATCTTGCAGTTGCGTCGTCCGGCCGATGTGGCACCGCAGCTTCCCTGGCTGAGCGTCAAGCGTCCTGCGGCGGGCGATTTCATGGTGTTTCTCTGGCGGCGCACCGGCGCACCGACTTGGAATGAGGTGACGCACCTGATCGTTCCGGACGGCCCGGTCGGTGCACCCTCCGGCACGGTGCGCATCACCAACCTGTTTCCCCAGCCGGTCAGCATGTTCTGGGGCAAGGAGAACCTCGAGTTGAAGGCGGGCGACAGCCTCGTCCGCCGCATCGAGCCGGGCACTGATGTGCCCTTCGCCGTGGTTGCCGGAGGAAAACGCTACTTCTCGAGCACGGTCACCCAGAACAAGAACGAACGCGGATGGATCACTCTGTATCGCGCGGATGCGGAACAGCCGCGGCGGCCACTCAAGGTCTCCGTGTTCCGCGAGCCGGTGGTTCCCTACAGTCCGCCCAAGACCGCCGCCACCGGCAACCGATGACGCGGCCATGAACTGCCTGAGCCGCCTCTATGCGTTGCGCGGCCTGCCGAAGCAGGGGCAGCTCTGGTCGTGGATCTCGTTCGATGTTGCGAATCAATCGTTCACGCTGCTGGTCAACACGCTGCTCTTCGCGGTGTTTTTCTCGCAGGTGGTGGTGGCGGACGATGCGGTGGACGACCGCTGGTGGGCCTTCGCCTACGGTGGCAGCATGCTGCTGACTGCGTTGTTTGCTCCGGTGTTGGGTGCGGTTGCCGACGAGCGTGCATGGAAGAAGCGCATGCTCATCGGCTCCGGGCTCTTCTGCGGGTTGTTCACTTGTGGTCTGGCCTTGCTGCAGCCGGGCCAACTCTGGCTGGCATTGCTGCTCTACATTCCCGCGAACTTCACGTTTGCGATCGGCGAAACGTTCCTCGCCAGTTTCCTGCCCGCATTCGCACGCCACGATGAATTCGGACGGGTCAGCGGGTTTTCCTGGGGCTGCGCCTATGCCGCCGCGCTGCTGCTGCTCGGCCTCACCGCGGCGGCGATGATTGTCTTCGACCTGCGCGCCACCGACCGCTGGCGGCCGCTCTTTGTCTTCGCGGGACTCTGGTTCCTGTTGTTCATGATCCCGACGATGCTCGGATTGCGCGAACCGGCCGCGCCTCAGCGTACCCACGGCAACCGCAACTGGCTCGTCATCGGTTTCACGAGGCTCGCGGAGACCGCGCGCGCGGCCGGCAGCCGGCGCGACCTGCTGTTGCTATTGGCGGCTTCCCTGTTTTTCGGCACAGGCATCAGTGTGGTGGTGTCGTTTGCCAGCCGCCTTGCCGGCGAATTCGGATTCACGCAAGTCGCGCTGGTCGCTTTCATCGCCGTGCTCACGGTGTCGGGCATCATCGGCACGATCGTCCCCACGCTGTGGCAGGACCGCATCGGTCACCGACGGTCGATCCTGATCCTACTGGTCCTCTGGTTGGTCACGACGCTGGGGTTCGCCGCATACGCCCGGATGCACGAATCGCACCTCACCAGCGGATCCGCCGAGCCATTTCCCACCTGGCCGATGTGGTGGATCGGCAACCTGCTCGGCTTCGGTCTCGGGTCGCTCGGCTCGGCCAACCGCGCCTACGTTGGATGGTTGGCACCACCGGGCCGTGAAGCCGAAACCTTCGGCTTGTGGGGACTGGTTTGGAAACTCTCGGCCATCATGACCTTTCCGTTCGCATGGACAAAGGACACCATGGGGACTTCGTCGGCGCTCGTCGTGCTCGCCGGCTTCATGCTCGCGGGACTCGTCCTTGCGTGCCTGGTTCGTGAAGACCGATACACCCGCGGCAAAAACATGCCCGCGCAATCCACCTGCTGACCTCACCATGCACCGATCCGCGCTCCATTCACAGACGACCGATCCGCGCGGATTCGCGTTGGTCGTCTCGGTGATGCTGCTGGTATTGATTTCGCTTCTGGCGGTGGCGATGACCGGGCTGGCATCGATCGAGCTGCGGCGCAGCGGCAGTGCGGACCATCTGACGACCGCGCGTGACAATGCGCGGTTGGCGTTGATGCAGGCGCTGGCGCAGTTGCAGAAGACAGCCGGGCCGGACCAGCGGATCACCGCCAGTGCGGAACTGTTGGCCAAGGACGACAAAGAGGCCGAGACCTTTGCCAACCCGCACTGGACCGGTGTGTGGCGCAGCACGCAGGCCGACGGGACTTCGTTCTTCACACGCAACGACACGGCTGGCGGGCTGAGCGACCTGCGCTATGCCGTGCGCAATGCGGTGGAGCCG
>VHCM01000123.1 GCA_016871685.1 Verrucomicrobiota bacterium | reverse complement strand
CGTCTTCGATTTTCACCAGTTCGAGTTCGAACACGAGCGCGCTGTTGGGAGCGATTTTTCGTCCGCGTCGTTGTTCGCCGTAGGCGAGGTTGGGCGGCAGGAAGAGCTTCCACTTCGCGCCGACCGGCATCGTGGTGAGTGCCTCGCGGAATCCCGGAACGACCTGCAGCGTCATCGTGACCGGCTTGCCTTCGGGTGAGGCGTCGAACTGGGTGCCGTCGGGCAGGCTTCCCTTGTAGTTTACGAGGAACTGCTTGTTGGCGGGTTTGCCTTCTTCCGGGGCCTGGTACTTCTCATCACCTCCCGGCGCGAGGATTTCGTACTGCAGTCCGCTCGGCGTGCTGATCACGCCCTCACGCTTCGCATTCTCCTCGAGAAACTTCTTTGATGCTTCGAGGTTGACGGCGCCGAGTTCCTTCTCCCGCGCCTGGAGCATCGCGGCGAGCTGTTCCATGACCTTCTGCATCGCATCGCGATCGACTCCCGTCTTTTCCTCGCGCAGCGCGGTCATGAATCCCTTGATGAATTGCGCCTCGTCGATGTCTTCGGCGGTGAGGCCGAAGCTCGAGTAGTTTTGCGCGAAGTTGCCGCCGGCGCGGAAGCCGAGCGCGTAGGAGGCATCCGGGCGGATCGCGGCGGCGTCGGGTGCGGCGGCCGTTTCCGATGCCGCGGAAATGGTGACGAGGCCGATGGCGGAGATCGCGGCGACCAGCAGGGAGGCGGATGGGATTGGATTCATGGGCTTTGGGACGCCGGGTTGTTAGCGGGTTGCCCCTGCTGTGTCGAGGCTGGGTTTTGCGGGTACACGCCTGATATGCGGCTTTGCCGCTCACCTCAGGTTTTGGCGAAGGTGTCCTTCCACACCTCAGGCTTGAAGCCTGCCAGCGCGATACCGCGGCCGATCAGAAACGGGCGTTTGACGAGCATCCCATTGCTGTAGAGCAGGCGAAGTGCCTCCTCCGTGTCCATGCCGGGGAGGCGATCCCTGAGATTCATCGAGCGATAGTCCATGCCCGATGTGTTGAAGAGGCTGAGGATCCTGCCGTTCATCAGACGCAGGGCCTCGCCCAGTTCGGCGATTGACGGCGGACGTTCGCGGATGGATTCGATGCGATGGGGAATTCCATGGCGGGTGAGCCAGTCGAGCGCACGTTTGCACGTGCTGCATTTCGGGTGGATGTAAACAACAAACATAATGTGGGCGGCGTGCGGGTCACTGTTCTGTTGCGGTTGCGGATTCGGCGAGCAGTGCTTCCGCGGTGAGGTCGGCGAATGATCCTGGGCCGCCCGCGTAGTGGATCGTTCGGGCTCCATCGAGCACGAACACGGCGGGCCAATTCGCCACGCGGTACTCGGCGGCGAGTTTCGCCTGGGGGTCGGAAAAATTCATCCATTGCCCCCTTGGAAACGAGTCCTCCGCCTCGAACGCGCGGAGTTTCCCGACCGGATCGTGGTTCACGCCGACGATCATGAATCGCCTGCCCGCGAACCTGCGCGCGGTCTCCATCATGATGTCGCGGGTGCGGTCGGCCTCCCACATCGAGTCGCTCCAGAACAGCAGCATGACCACCTTGTCCTTTTGCTCGGAGAGCGTGCGCGTGCGGCCGCCCGAATCGGTGCCCGAGAGATCGGGCGCGGTCCGCCCTTTGCTGAGGTGGCGGATGATGTGGAGTTCGTCTTCCGCGATGGCGGCGACCGTGTTGCCTTCGAGTTCGACGTCCGAGCTTTCGATGATCGCCGTGCGCAGGTGTTCGAGGCGACGGCGCATCACCGGTGGTTCATCGCCGAGCGCGCGCAGCGCCATCGCGACGGCGAGCGAGGCCACGCCGCGCACTTGCTTGTCCGGATTGCGGGCGACGATCCGTTCGAGCATCGGCAATGCGCGTGGATCGCGGCTCTGCGCCAACGCCATGCACAGGGGCATGAGTTTCGCGCTGGCAAGGTGGTGTTGGTCGACCGCCTTGAACAACGAATCGATCTCCGCGGCAAAGCGCGGCGTGGTGGATCCGTCGTCGTTGCGGACCACCACCGTGGCCGCGTTGCGGAGGAACCACGCCGCGGGGTCGAGCGTCCACTCCTGGTCGAGCGAGCGTGAGACGGCCGACCACACGCCGCGCAGCGACGGCGTCGGGTCCGGGCGCTCGCCTGCGACGCGTTGGCGTTCTTCCGGCGTGACGGCCGCCGAGAGTCTTGCGCTCCATTCAGCGGACTTGCGTTCCCAAGTCTTGCGGGCCTGATCCGCCTCGGCAGGAGAGGCCGCCAGGGGTGGAGCGATCGGGGAATGAAGGACGACGAGCGCGGCGATGAGGCGGCGGGGCATGCCGGATCTCTAGCACGGGGAAGCGCTCATCGGGAAACCGAAATCGCGGGAATTGCCCTGGTTGCCTCAAGATGTGGCCGCGAATCAGCCGAGGGGATCGGTGAGGATCACTGGATCGCGCATTCGCGGCTCCCAGATGATGCGGCGGAACAACACCTTGATCGCGGCGGAAAGCGGAATCGCGACCAGGGCACCGACAAATCCGCCGAGCACGAACGACCAGAGCAGGATCGAGAAGATGACCGTGAGCGGGTGCAGGCCGACCGAATCGCCGACGATCTTCGGCGCGGTGACCAGAGAGTTGATTTGCTGCACGATGACGAAGATGGCGACGATGCAGCCGACATAGGTCCACGGCCCCATGCCGAAGGGCGCGGTCGCATGGGCGTGCAGCCAGCCGATCAGGCACGCGGGGATCAGGCACAAGATGCTGCCGATGTAGGGGACGATGCCGAGCACCGCCATGAACAGACCGATCACCAGTCCGTAGGGCAGACCGAAGAGAGTGAGTGCGATGCCCACCAGCACGCCGTCGATGCCGGCGACGAGCACTTGTCCGCGGAAGAAGGAGATCAGGTAGCCGTTGATTTCCTGCAGCGTGGAGACCAGCTCGGTCTTGAACCGTGATGCGCGGAGCGGGACGTAGTCGTGCCAGCGGGCGCGGATCGATGCGGAGTCCTTGAGGAAGAAGAAGAGGTACACCGGCACCATGACCAAGCCGATGAGAAAACCGAGGAAGCCGAGCACGCGTGAGGAGCCGGCCATCACCCAGTCGCGTGCGGTGCGCAGGATCGCCCCCTTGTATTCGAAGAGCATCCGGCCGCCGCGGCTGCGCGCGTAGGATTCCAAGTTGCGCGGCGGTGTCGATTCACCGTGCTCAACGACGTTGCCCGCATCGTCGGTCTCGGTGAGCACCCAGCCGATGATATTGTCGCGGTGGTGTTCCTCGATGCGTCGCAACTGACGCTCCAGCGCGTTGCCGAGTTGCTCCGAGTGATCGACCTTCTCCCCGCCGTCGGTGGCTTCGATGGTCTCCGCGACCCGCGGTGCGGGTGGTTTCGTGTGGGATGTTTCCTGCAGCAGCTCTCGCAGCTTGCCGTGGCCGCGCTGGATGCCCGGCAGCACGGCGGCGAGCATCAGGGTAATGCCCGCCAGCAGTGCCGCATACACGCCGAGCACCGCGCCGAGCCGACCGATGCCGCGCCGTTCGAGAAAACCGACGACTGGATCGAGCAGGTAGGCGATGATGCCGGCGACGATCAGCGGGATGAGCACCGGCTGCAGGAATCCGAACACCTGACCGATGAGCCAGACGAGGCCGACGACCAGCAGCCCGAGCACGACGATGGCGATGCCGGTGGCGGCGCGCCACAGGATCCTGCACTGGAATGCCGTGGGAAATTCACTCATCGGCGGGAACGGGCGTGAAGGTTTCCTCGCGCGGTTTTCCGGTCTTGTGGGCGATCGGATCGAGCACGCCGTTGACGAAGCGACCGGACTCGCTGGTTCCGAAGCGCTTGGCCAGCTCGATCGCTTCGTTGATCACCACCTTGGTTGGCGTGTCGCCGCCCATGAGTTCGTCGATGGCGAGTCGCAGGATCGCGCGGTCGATCGCATCGATGCGTTCGGGCGAGTAATGCTCCACCGTACCGGCGATTTCCGCATCGATCGGATCCAGCCTTGCAAGCACCCGGCGTGCGGTTTCTTCCGAGCGCAGCCGCCATTCGAGCAGCTCGTTTCGCGCGTTGCGGATGGGATTCAATCCGGCATCATCCGGATGGTTTTCCGCGTGTTCCACCGCATCGATCCGCGCGCAGCATTCCCGCAGTTTGCGCACGGCGGCCTCCACCGGCTCCAGCCAGCCGCGCAGCGGCGAGGGAAGATCGGTTGGCTCGGGCATGCGTCCGCAAGCCGCCAGAAGCGTCCGGTTGTGCAGGAACACCGCGTCCAGCGCGGACTGTAGCGGCACGAGCGCGGCGGGATCGTCGGCGGGCTTGGGCAGGCGCTCGAGTGCCGCGAGCGCCGCCGACCATGCGGGAGTGAGTTCGTCGATGCGGTCGAGCGCGCTTGCCGAGACGTCACCCGACGGGTGGGCGATCACGCGCGGGCGCAGCGACTGCCAGCGCTCGGCGAACGACCGGACCCTGGTGTCCTGGCCATGCGCGGCGTGCAGTAGCGCGCGGGCGGTGGACGACATCAACCGCATGCGGTCGGGTCCGGCGACGAGATCCCAGAATGCATCACCGGGAAGATCGGGAGTCGTCCGCCCGTCGAAGTCCGCGGAATAGAGAAGCTGCACTGCGGCTTCCCGGATCTGGCGGCGGCTAGGCATGGCGCTGCTTCTTCGCAGACGGCTGGCGCGGCATGGAGCGGTCGAGGTCATGAAGCACGTCGATCATCTCGGCGGCGGCTCGCGCGGCCTCGCGTCCACGGTTCATCTGTGATCCGATGCAGCGCGCATAGGCCTGCTTCTCGTCATCGACGAGCAGCACCTCGTGGATCACCGGTTTCATCGATTCGATCGCCAGCCGTTGAAGCGAATCGGTCACCGATCGTCCGACATGCTCGGCATGGGCGGTAGAGCCGCGGATGATCACACCGAGCGCGATGACGCAGGCGGGCGGCTCGCGGTCGAGCAGGTTGGCGACCATGACCGGGATTTCAAACGCGCCCGGCACGCGGATCAGGTCGATGCGCGCCTGGGGCAGGATGTCCTCGAGTTCCTCGATCGTGTTCTGGACCAAGGCGTCGGCGAACTGCGTGTTGTACTTCGAGGCCACGATGCAGACGCGCACCCGGTTTCCGAAGATGCGCGGCTTGGGAGGCAATGCGGTGGACATGCGCCACGGGTATGAGGCGGGAGGGCGGCAATGTCAACCTGCGGCGGCGGCCGGCGTGCAGGGAGTGCCGCAGGATCAGACCCCTTGCCAGCCGAGTTTCTGCCGCAGCGCGGCGTAGAATGAGCGACCCTTGAGGCGCAGCAGATGGAACGAGCGGGGCGATCGTGCGACCTCGACCGAGTCGCCCGGGCGGATGCGCACGGTGTCGCGACCGCCG
>VHCM01000122.1 GCA_016871685.1 Verrucomicrobiota bacterium | reverse complement strand
CGCATCTGGACGACATCGATCACACGATCGAGCTGCTCGCCGGATTCGTCCTGTCGCTGCGGGAGAAGGACAGCTTCCGCCAGAAACTCCGCTGATCGCGCACTGCACCGGCGGAACACCGGTCCGACCGGAGATCAGACTTTCATCAGGTCGGCCTCCTTGGCCGTCGACACCTCGTCAATTCTTTTGGTGAACCGGTTGGTGAGTTCCTGGACTTGTTTCTCAAAATCCTTTTGACCGTCCTCGGTGAGAAAGTTTTCCGCTTTCATCTTTTTTGCGGAGTCCATCCCGTCCTTGCGCACGGCGCGCAGGCGGACTTTCGCCTCCTCGGCGAGTTGTTTGATGAGTTTGACCATTTCCCGTCTGCGTTCCTCGGAGAGTTCGGGAATCGGTACGCGCAGTGAGCGCTCGGCGGCGGCCGGGTTGAGTCCGAGTTTCGACTCGCGGATGGCGCGTTCGATGTCGCGGGTGGTCGATGGATCGAACGGCTGGACCACGAGCATGCGCGGTTCGGGCGAGCTGATGACGGCGAGGCTTTTGAGCTTGCTGACCGATCCGTAGACGTGCACGTGGACATCCAGGTTTTCGATAAGAGCGGGGCTGGCCTTGCCCGTACGCACACCGGCGAATTCGTGGATCAGGTGTTCAACGCACTTTTCCATCGACGCCTCGGTTTCAAGAATGACGAGATCGGGCTCCATGACGATTGAGGATTGGTGATTGGAAAAAGTTCTGGAAAACAGGGTTATTCGCCGTGTACGAGGGTGCCGATGCGTTCGCCGCGCAACGCGCGCGCGAGGTTTCCGGCGGGCGCGAGGTCGAACACCATGATCGGGATGCGATTGTCCATGCAGAGCCCGAAGGCGGTCGAATCCATGACGCTCAGGCGGCGTGACAGGCATTCGTGAAACGTGACTGTCTGGTACCGCACGGCATCTGGATTCTTGCGTGGATCGTCATTGTAGACCCCGTCGACCTGAGTGGCCTTGAGGATGATGTCGGCACGCATTTCGTTGGCCCGCAGCGCGGCGGTGGTATCGGTGGAAAAAAACGGGTTGCCGGTGCCAGCGGCGAAGATCACGACTTTGCCCGACTCGAGCTGGTGTTGCGCGCGCCGACGGATGAACGGCTCCGCCACGTTCTTCATCTCGATGGCGGACTGGACCACGCAGGGCACGCCGTGGACACTGAGCGCGCCTTCGAGCGCAAGCGAGTTCATCACCGTGGCGAGCATGCCCACATAATCGGCGGTGGGCCGGTCCATGCCGCGGGCCGAAGCACTCGCGCCGCGCCAGAAATTCCCGCCGCCAACGACCACGCCGAGCTGAAGTCCGGCATCGACCGCCTCTCGGATCTCACGGGCGATGCGGTCGACGATTTCCGGCGAGATGTTGTCGCGCGAATCCTTGCCGCGCAGTGCCTCGCCGCTGAGCTTGAGGATGGCGCGCTTGTAGGTGGGGGAGGGTTCCGGGTTTCCTGGCATGTAAAAGGAAAGGAGGTTCTGGAGGCGAGATTGAAGTGGTCGACCGGGTCTTGGAAAGTGCAAAACCCGGTCGTCGGACGCTCGGTGCTTGCCAAATCCGCCATGGCGGGATTGTCATCGCTCATGGACCATCTGGCACGCGCGAGGCGGGTGATCGAGATTGAAATCGACGGGCTGCGGCGGATGGCAGGCTTGTTGGACGGCGGATTCGTCGATGCGGTGGAGCTGCTGCGCGGCACGCTCGAGAGCCGCGGCAAGATCGTGGTGGTAGGGGTGGGCAAGTCGGGGAACATCGGTCTGAAGATCGCCGCGACGTTCAATTCCACCGGTGCCACCGCGGTGGTGCTCGACTCGCAGAATGCATTGCACGGCGACCTCGGCCTGCTCAACGACGGCGACGCCGTGCTGGCCTTGTCCTACTCGGGCGAGACGCGGGAATTGCTCGACCTCTTGCCGTTCATCAAGCGCTTCGACGTGCGCGTCGTCGCGATCACCGGCAAGCCCGGATCGACCTTGTCCCAACTGAGCGACATCACTCTGGACAGCTCGGTCGTACGCGAGGCATGTCCGCTGAATCTGGCACCGACCTCGTCGTCCACGGCGATGCTGGCGATGGGCGATGCCTTGGCGATGGTCTTGCTGGAGTCCCGCGGGTTCACCGAAGAGGATTTCGCCAAATTTCATCCCGGCGGATCTTTGGGCAAAGCGTTGCTCACCCGCGTGTCCGACATCATGCGGCGCGGTGGCGAGCTGCCGGTGGTGGGCGAGGAGGCGGATGTGCTTGGCGCGTTGGACGCGATGAACCGCGCACGTGCCGGTGCCTGCCTGATCGTCGGCACGGACGGTCGCCTGAGCGGGATCTTCACCCACGGTGATTTCGCGCGCAGCTATCGCAGTGATCCACAACTGGGTGTCAAACCCGTGGCCTCGCTGATGACCCGCGGTCCGGTCACGGTGCGTGAGGACACCTTGGCGGTTGAAGTGCTCAAGACCTTTGGTCGGAGCAGGATCGACGACATCGTCGTGGTGGATGGCGAAGGGCGGCCGGTGGGATTGGTCGACACCCAGGACTTGGCGCGACTCAAGATCGTCTGAACGTGGGGTGCAAACGCAGAACGGCCGCCTTGCGGGCGGCCGTTCTGGTCAATGGATGGTATCGAGAGGAATCGACAAATCGATCAATCCGCAGCGACTTCGACGCGCTCCGCGGTGGGGGCGGAGGTCGAGAAGCGCCAACGGATCTTGTTGCGCTTCGAAGCGGTGCGGAGCTTGCGCTGCTTTCTCTCGTTGGGAGTTTCGAACGCGCGGCGGCGGCGCATTTCCTCTAGAATGCCCTCGGAATCCAATTTCGTCTTGAGACGCTTGAGCGCGCGATCGACGGGCTCGCCTTTTTTCAGTGTCACTCCTCGCATGCGGTGGGTCGGGTGGGGTTATCCGCCGGCGGTTGCTGGCCCGCGGGGCGCGTTTGATCCGGGATCCGCCGGAGGATGTCAAGGCGGAAATCGTCGCGTCGTCGTGCAAAAAAAGCGGTCGGCGTTTTTCCGATGGGATTTGCGTCAACCCGCGCATGTGCGTAGCATTCGGGGCGGTCCCGGCGCGCCGCAGCCCAAGCCCGGATCGCCACACATGTACCGCATTCCATTCGACCGGGTCAACTGGATCACCAGCAGCTTCCTCATCGTCACCGCGCTCACCGCCCTCATCGGGGTGCCGTGGCATCTGGTGGTTCACGGCATCGACGCGTTCCAAGTGGCGATGTTTTTGTTTTATCTGACGGCGACGATGTTGAGCCTCACCGTGGGTTATCACCGTTTGTTCTCGCATCTGTCGTTCAAGGCGCGTCGGCCGGTCCGCGTCTTCACGTTGGTCTTCGGAGCCTGCGCGTTTGAAAATTCCTGCCTCGACTGGGCGTCCGACCATCGGCGCCACCACAAGCATGTCGATCACGATGAGGATCCGTACGATATTTCGAAGGGCTTCCTGTGGGCGCACATCGGCTGGCTGATCTTCAAGCTGAATCCCGAGCCGCCGATGGACAACGTGAATGACCTGCGCAAGGACCCGTTGGTCATGTGGCAGCACCGCTACGTGCATTGGATCGGGTTTTTCGTCGGCCTCGTGATTCCTGCCGCGGCGGGCGGATGGTGGAACCACCTTCACGGCATGGACCCGCGGGTGGGTGCGCTCGGCGGTTTCCTGATCGCCGGCATCGCGCGGATCGTGGTCGCGCAGCACCTGACCTTCTTCATCAATTCGCTTTGTCACACGCTCGGGCGTCAGCCGTACTCCTCGGAGCACAGCGCGCGCGACAGTGCGATCATGGCGGTGCTGACTTTCGGTGAGGGGTATCACAATTATCATCATGAATTCCAGCACGACTATCGCAACGGTGTGAAGGCGTGGCAGTGGGATCCGAGCAAGTGGACGATCTGGTTGTTGTCGAAGATCGGGCTGGCCTCGGGCTTGCGGCGGGTGCCGGACGGCAGGATTCTGCTGGCGGAGATGCGCGAGGCGAGGGCGCAGGCCGAGAGGCGCTTGGCCGGGCTTTCGGCGGTCGGCGAATCGGGACCATCTGTATCTGGCGGCACTTTGCATGACCGAGTGCGGCAGCTGGGCGTGATCTGCGACGAGTTGGAGCAGGCGGTGCGCGACCGGGTCGAATTGTCGCGCAGCACCCTCGAGCGCTGGCGCGGGGAGACGCGGTCCCTGCTGCGCGAGTTGCGCTCCGTATCGACCGGTGGCCTGACGACTTGACCGGTCGTCCGGGCCTTGGGCGGGTTCTCCGCACTCGACAGCGGGGGTGGTTCGACACAGGTTGGTGGCTGAGGAATGCGGATTTCCGATCGCTACATCACGAGGCAGGTCCTGCTGGGCACCTTTTCCGCGGTCGCCGTCCTTGGGGTGGTGCTGTTGATGGGAAACTTGTTCAAGCGGATCCATCCCTTGTTGGTGGAGCAGGGGGCACCGCTCGGTGTGGTCGTGAGGTTCGTGCTCAACGTCCTGCCGATGTCGCTGATGTACACGGTGCCGTGGGGCTTTCTCTCGGCGGTGTTGTTGGTGTTCGGCCGGATGTCCGTGCACGAGGAAATCACCGCGTTTCGTGCGGCCGGCGTGAGCCTGCCGCGCTTGGCGGCGCCGGTGTTCGCGATCGGTGTGCTGCTTTCGCTGGGCAGCCTGTGGCTCAACACCGAACTGGTGCCGCGCTCGAAGGCGACGGTGTCGCAATTGCTATACGAACAGGCGTCGCGCGATCCGGACTCGCTGCTCAAGCCCGGCGTGGTGCAGGGGGATTTTGACGGCAGCGGCGGACGGTCGCAAAAGGTGCTCATCGAGGCCAAGGCGGGGGACTGGGTCGAAGGGTTTCATTTCCACCAGATCCCGACGGACGGGTCGTCGGCCGGCACTTACGTGCACGCGCGACGGGCCGCGTTGAGAGTGCTTGAGGAGCAGAGTCAGTTGCGGATCAAGCTGGAGGACGCGTACTTCGAGGTGCGCAAGCCGGACGGCACGGTGGACATCGCGTTTGCCGGCACTGCCGAGCCGTTGCTCATCGACTTGAAGAATCCGAAGCACCGGCGCAAGCGCCCGAGCGGCATGACCCGTGGCGAATTGCTCGAGGCGCTGCAAGCGGATCCGCAGATGCCGCAGCCGTCGAAGGTGCGTCTGAGTTCGGAGATCACCAAGCGCGTTTCCTTTTCCTTCGCCTGTCTGGCATTCGCCTTCGTGGCGGTGCCGCTGGGCATCGGCAGCCGCCGCCGCGACAATTCGGCGGGACTGGTCCTCTCGCTGGTCATCGGCACGGGGTATTTTCTCGTGACGGTGCTTTCCGAGCATTTTGAGACCGAGCTGGGCGCGAAACTGGTGTTGTGGGCACCCAATATCGCCTGTGTGATCATCGGGATCGTGCTTTTCCGGCGGTCGCGATTCCGGTAGGCTCTGACACACCGGATGAAACTGCTGCGCGAGATCAGGCGGATGACGGCGGACCTGCGCGGGCGCCTGTTGTTCACCC
>VHCM01000121.1 GCA_016871685.1 Verrucomicrobiota bacterium | reverse complement strand
ACGCCTCCGAGGCGTTGTTCCGCGCGGGCATCCGTCCACAGTCTCCCGCTTGCACGCTCACGCGACCGCGCATCGAGGCACTGGTCGCCGCGATCCGCCATGTGCTGCGCGCCGCGGTCGCCCGCGGTGGCACGACCTTGCGCGATTTTCTCGGCTCCGACGGTCAGCCTGGATACTTCCGCCAGGAATTGCGGGTCTATGGACGCAAAGGCGAGCCCTGCCGCGTTTGCGGCACGCCGATCCGCCATGCGGTGCTTGGTCAGCGCTCGACCTATTGGTGCCCGAAGTGCCAGAAGTGACGGGATGGAGAAGTTTCAAGTGTTCGGTGTTCAATTTCAAGTTGAAGTAAGGAAAAGGACATTGGAAATGGGGAATTCGTGATTGGGAAAGAGGAAGTGACGCCCATACTCCTTGAAATCGTCCCACCCGGGATTTTCAGCTTTTCAGCTTTTCAGCGTTTCAGCTTTTACTCCTCCGCGGTGCGGCAACGGGAACGCGGGATGAAACCACTGATTGCACTGAGAACACTGATGTGGAAGAGCTGATGCGATCCGGGTGCTTGGCGCTTGGCTGATTTTTCCATCAGTCAAATCTGCGCAATCAGTGGTTCCTGCTTTGGTTCTCTCTTCCGCCACGAACCCAGCCATGAAATCGTCCCACCCGGGACTTTCAGTATTTCAGTGTTTCAGTGTTTCAGTTTTACCCCCCCGGTGATGTGGAAGAGATGATGTGATTCGGGTGCGTTCAAGGATCTGCATCCGCTTTCAGATCACCAGCATGCAGTCGCCGTAGCTGTAGAAGCGGTATTGTTCGGCGACTGCCTCGCGATAGGCAGTGAGCACGGCATCGCGTCCGGCCAGGGCGGACACGAGCATCATCAGCGTGCTGCACGGCAGGTGGAAGTTGGTGAGCAGCGCGTCGGTGAAGCGGAAGTCGAACGGCGGATGAATGAAGATCGCGGTGCTGCCGCGATGACCGGAAGGATCGAGGCGCGTTCCCTCGTTCGTCGATGGCCGCAAGCGGCCCAGTGTTTCAAGCACGCGCACCACCGTGGTGCCCACGGCGATCACGCGTTCGGCGCGATTGATTTGACCAGCCGTTTCCGCGGAGACGTGGTAGTTCTCCTCGTGCATCACGTGGTCGGTGACGATCTCGGCCTGAACCGGTCGGAAGGTGCCGACGCCGACGTGCAGCGTGAGAAACGCATGCGGCAGCGTGGCAAGTAGGTCGGGAGTGAAGTGCAGTCCGGCCGTGGGCGCGGCGATCGCGCCCTCCTCGCGCGCGAACACGGTCTGGTAGCGGTCGCGGTCGGCCGGCAAATCATCGCGCCCCATGTAGTGCGGCAGCGCGAGACGGCCGTGAGCGTCGATGTCGACCTCTTCGTCCCAGCGGATGATGCGGTCGCCGTTGTCGAGCACCTGGGTGACCACGCCGCGCACGCCGCCGACGCGGATCTCGCGGCCCGCCTTCATCCGCTTGCCGGGTTTGACCAAGCAGCGCCATTCGAGCGGCGACGCAGCGTCGAGTCGCAGCAGTTCGACGCGGCCGTCGTCCGAAAAAAACCGGGCCGGAACGACCTTGGTGTCGTTGAGCACCAGCAGGTCGCCGGGCCGCAGATACTCCGGCAGCTCGCGGAACCGGCGGTGCTCGATCCGCCCGCTTGCGCGATGCAGCACGAGCATGCGCGATGCGGCGCGATCGGCCAGCGGCTGCGACGCGATGAGGTCCGCGGGCAGGTCGTAGTGGTAGTCGTCGGTGCGCAGCGACACGCGGGTGTTGTAAGCGATGCCCGCGGAAACGCAACCCGCGCGGCCCGAGAACGCGCGGATCCGGTCCCGCATTTTGTCCTCCACGCGCGGCGGGGTCTGCGTCACGCTGCGCGCGCAGCCCATGGCCGGATTCTTCCAATCGCTTTTCAACCGCATCGCCAACCGCGCCGAGATCGACTGGGACGAGCTCGAGGCAGACCTGATCGCCTCGGACATCGGGATCCGTCTCACCACCGGCATTCTCGACGAGCTGCGCTTGCTCGGTCGCAAGGTGTCGGCCGACGATGTCGTGGAAACCACGCGCCGCCACCTCGCGCGGCGTCTGCCGGATGATGTGCCGCCGCCCGGTCCGTGTGCCGACGGCAGGCCATTCGTGATTCTCGTCGTCGGCGTGAACGGCACGGGCAAGACGACCTCGTGTGCGAAGCTCGCCCATTGGCTCGCGCGCCGCGGCGATTCGGTCCTGCTCGCCGCGGCCGACACCTTCCGCGCGGCCGCCGTCGAGCAACTCGAGCGCTGGGGCGCGCGGCTCGGCATCGAGGTGGTCAAGGGCGCGCCGAACGCCGATCCATCGTCGGTCTGCTTCAACGCCCACCAGAAGGCGATCGCCAGCGGCGCGCGGTTCGTCATCTGCGACACCGCGGGCCGCATCCACACGCGCCACAACCTGATGGAGGAACTCGGCAAGATCCGCCGCACGCTCGCCAAGCAGGATCCCGCCGCCCCGCACCTCACGCTGCTCGTGGTCGATGCAAGCACCGGCACCAACGCGTTGCGCCAGGCCGAGGAATTCCACAAGGCGTGTCCGCTTGACGGGCTGGTCGTCACCAAGCTCGACGGCTCGGGCCGTGGCGGGGTGGTGTTCGCCATTCGCGAATCGCTGGGCATCGCGCCGCGTTTCCTTGGCACTGGCGAGGGTCCGGAAGACTTCGAATGGTTTTCCAAGGATGCCTTCGTCGCGCGGATCCTGTGACGCCCGCGCCATCCCGTGCTGGCCGGAGGCCGGATGACCGGGGTACAGTTGCCGCGTGATCGCACGCCGCAAGACGCGCTACCCGGTGTCGCCGACGCTGCGGCAGTACCTGCATCACTTCGACCGCTGGCGCGACATCCCCGCGATCTACGAGCGGCTCGCACGGTTTTCCGGCGCGGCGCCATACGAAGACCCGCGCGGGCGCGAGACGCTCTGGCTCACGGTGATGTATCCGCCCGATGCGCTCGAAGAGCTGCGCCCGCAGCTCACCGCGATCTACAGCGAGCTGAAGCTCGGCCGCGGCAGCGCTGCCGAACAACACGGACACCTCGTCGTCGATCGCATCGACTTCGGCGACTTCGGCAACTCGCGCCCGTTCCGCATCCGCATCACCAACTTGTTCAACGACAACTCGGATTACTTCTACGTCAAGAAAGCCGATGCCTCGCGCATCTACGGTCTCGAGCTCGAGCACATCCTCTCGCCGAGCCGCATCAACTATCTCGTCAATGGCGACACGCTCGTCGAGGAACACATCGCGGGCGTTCCCGGCGACGTGTTCGTGCGCAAGCATCTCGCGCGGCCTGACGTCAACCGGGTGCGCGTGGCCAAGGAGTTCACCAAGTTCTGCCAGCGGACGCTCATCCGCCTGCTGGGTGACATGCGCAGCGCGAACTACGTCTTTGAGGTGACGCCCGATTTCGAGGAAGTCCAGTATCGAGTGCGCGCGGTCGACTTTGATCAGCAATCGTACGAAGGCGGCGCGCGCGTTTACCTCGCCCATCGATTCCAATCCAACCGCGCGCTGGTGCGCCTCTCGCTCGACGTCCTCAACCGCAGGACGATCGAGCAGTACGCCGCGGAGGAACGCGCGCAGATGTCGCGACGCGCCAAGGTCGAGGGCGGACGTCTGCGCGCGCTGCTCGGCGTGATGCGCCGCGAGGATCTTGCGCCGCGTGACCATGTCGCCACGCTCGCCACCGGGCTCGGGCGTCTCCACGGCTGCGGCGATTTCGACGGCTGTGTGACGATGGGCGACCTCACCGCGCGCCACATCGCGCGCATGCTGGATTTGCCGTCGATCGACGGGTGAGGGAGGCCGGTCTGCGCTGCTGCCGGGAAATGCCGGTCCTGTCCGGTTGACGCGGTCGCCGCGGGGGGGTGATGCTCTCCGCCGTGTCGTCGGCAGAGGATTCACTCCATGGATGGTCGATGGGCTGCTGGATGTCGCGCTTCGACGAGGAAGTGCTCACTGCCGCGCGCGTGTTCGTCGGCAAGGCGCGCCAACTGCGGTTGCAGGCCGACGGCTCGGGCGGCTTTGTGCTGATGGCGGTGGTGGCGGGCGAGGAAGTCGAGGTGATGTTCTGGCCCGCGGCGGACGAGTGGGAATTCGAGTCCGCGTGTTCCTGCGGTCTCGGTGCGTTTTGTCATCACGCCGCGGCCGCGCTGATGAAGGCGGAAAAAGAGGGCGGACTGCGGCGTCTGCCGGCAAACGAAGTGAGCACCGCAGTGACCGCGATGATGACCCAAGTGCCTGTGGAAACCGAAACTGAAACCGCAATCGCACCTGGCCTGCGGGAAATCGCCCCCGAGCCGGTGTTCGCGTTGCACGTGCGGCGCGAGCCCGTCGACCGCGGACTCGCGTTGCTGCTGCAGTCGCTTGGTCAGCCGCCTGCGGAGCATTGGATCCTCGCCGAAGCGGTTGTCGATTATGACGGCCATCGTCTGCCGTTGCGCGGCACACCGTCGGGCGGCCCCCGCCGCGTCCGGCTGGCCGATGGGTCCGAGGCGCTGCTGCGCCACGCCGTCGCTGCGGAGCATGCGGCATTGCGCGCGCTGACCGAGGCCGGTTTGTCGTCACTGCAATCCAACCCGGCCTGGCGCTTCATTTTCACCAGACGACTGCGCGCGGGACGCGGTGACGAGGTGCGCGACCGCTGGATGCCCGATCCCGCGCGCATCGCGGCCGATGCGTTCTGGCACCGTTTTCGCGGCGAGTCCGTCGCCACGCTCGAATCACTCGGTTGGCGCGTGACGATCGACGACAGCGTCGGCCACCGCGTGTTCGAGGCCGATCCCTCGCAATGGAATGCCTCGCTGGAGGGCAGCGGCGGATGGTTTCATCTCTCGGTGGGTTTCGAAGTCGACGGGGTGCGTCACGACCTGCTGCCCATCCTGGCCAATCTGATTGAGACGGATGTTCTCGAAGAAACCCTGCATCATCCCGGCATCGGGCACATCTACGCGCCACTGCCAGGCGGCGACGCGCTCAAGCTGCCGGTCGACCGCGTGCGCCGGATCCTGCATCACCTCGCCGCGCTGCTCGACCGCGGATTTCCCGCACGCACCAAGCTGCACGCGCTCGATGCCGCGGCGCTCGCCGCACTGCCCGGCATCGGACTGGGCCTGCCGTACGAGGTTGCCGCGCTCACGCAAGCACTCGCCGACACGCCCGACCCGACCCGCGATCCACCCGCGGTGGATCCACCCGCGGGCCTGCACGCCACGCTGCGCGATTACCAGCTCGCCGGATTCCGCTGGATGCGATTTCTCGCGGCCAACTCGCTGCACGGCATCCTCGCCGACGACATGGGGCTTGGCAAAACGCTGCAGACGCTCGCGCACATTCTCGCGGAAAAGGAAGCGGGCCACCTGCAGGGCAGGCCGGCCTTGGTGATCGCGCCCACCTCGGTGATCCCGAACTGGCAGGCCGAGGCGCGGCGCTTCGCCCCCGGCCTGCGCGTGCTCGTGCTCGACGGTGCCGGACGCCACCGC
>VHCM01000120.1 GCA_016871685.1 Verrucomicrobiota bacterium | reverse complement strand
CAGGCGCAGTGAAAGAAGCGCGGGATGTTGCCGATGATCTTGCCCTGGGTCCCCTTGCCCGCGCCGGGCGCGCCCAGCATCAGGATCGCGGGCGGACGGATCGTCGGAATGAACGGCTTCTTCATGACCATAAGGCTAGGAATCCGCCGCGTCCCGCGCAAGCGCGGATGGCGACCGGAATGGGGCAACCCGCGCGACCATGCCGGATCGGGATGTTAGGCCGGGAAATGCGGTGATTTCGGCAATCCAAGAGAAACAAGAGACAACCGCCGGAAGCACCACACTTGCCGCGCGGGGGTCGGCTTGGTACTGCGCGGGCGTGATTCATCTCGACCGCCTCGACGCGTTGCCCGGCCTGGGCAAGCCGCTGCATCTGGCCGCCGGGGTGTTCGACGGGTTCCATGTCGGCCATCAGGCGGTGATCGCGCGGGCGGTCGGCGCGGCGCGCGCGCAGGGCGGGCTGGCCGGATTGCTCACCTTCGATCCGCATCCGATCCGCGTGATCGCGCCGGACCAGGCACCCGCGCCGATTCTTGCCGACGCCGGTCATCGCGAACGGCTGGCTGCCGCGCTCGGAATCGAGCTGATGATCGTGCTGCGCTTCGATGCGGCGATGGCCGCGATGGAGGCGCACGAGTTTCTCGATCGTCTCACGGCCGCGCCGCTGCGCACCTTGGCGGTGGGCGAGGACTGGCGCTTCGGGCATGCGCGGGCCGGGGATGTGGCGATGCTTGCCGCCGCATCCGCGAGTGGCGGGTTCCGTCTCGAGGCAGTGCCGCGTGTTCTCGTCGACGGCGTGCGTGTGAGCAGCACGCGGATCCGCGAGGCGTTGCGATCCGGCGATCTCGATACCGCATCGCGTTTGCTCGGTCGGCGTTATTCAATCGGCGGCACGGTGCGGCGCGGCGACCGATTGGGTCATCAACTCGGGTTTCCCACGGCGAACCTGGATATCGACGGCATGCAGACACCGCCCGACGGCGTGTGGGTGGTCGAGGCCGACGACGGCTCGGGCGTGTTGCGCCGAGGTGTGACGAACTTGGGAACGCGGCCGACCGTGAGTGGAGCACGCGGCGGCAAACGGCTCGAGACGCATCTCTTCGATACCGACGCCGATCTCTACGGGCGTTTTCTCGAGGTGTGGCCGTTGCATCATCTCCGGCCGGAGAAACGGTTCGACGATCTGGAATCGCTGCGCCTGCAGATCCAACGGGACGTCGAGGCGGCGAGACGTCACGCTGGTTGACGTCACTTCACCAGTGCTCCCATGCTTCGACGACGTGTGGCGGACTTCGGTTCGAGATGCGAGATGACGCGTCCGTGCGGATGCAGCAGCGCCGCGACCTTCGCTTCGATCGCGGTGGCCGCACGGTGCGCGTCGCCCAGCGACAGCGAATCGTCGAAGACAAGATGGAACTCGACCCAGTGGGTGCGCCCCGAATGCCGGTGGCGGAGGTTGTGGTACGACAACCCGCGCGCCCCGGTTTCCTCGCGCAGCAGTCCGCGCAGGCGCGTCTCAAGCGCCGGATCGCTTTCGTCGAGCAATCCGCCGATACTCGAGCGGATCAATTGAAAGCCGATGCGCAGGATGTTGAGTGCGGCGATCACCGCGGCGAGCGGATCCCACCACAGCCAGCCGGTGACGCGGCAGAGCACCAGCGCGACCAGCACCGCGACGCTCGACCACACATCGGTGAGCACGTGCATGCCGTTGGCTCGCAACAAAGGGGAACCCGATCGTTTGCCTGTCGCGATCAGCGCAAGGCCGAGCACGAGATTGACCGCCGCCGCCGCCGCAGTGATCGCGATGCCCAGCCCGATGTGGCCGATTTCCACGCCGGTGATCCACTGCTTCACCGCTTCATAGAGGATGAGCATCGCCGCCGAACAAATCATCGCACCCTCGAATCCCGACGAGAGGAACGCCACCTTGTCGTGGCCGTAGTGGTGCGATTCATCGGCGGGCTTGTGCGACAGGCGCAGCGCCCAGACGGCGAAGGCGACGGCGAGAAAATGAACCACCGACTCCGCCGCGTCGGAATAAATCGCCGAGGATCCGGTGATCACCGCGGCCGTCACCTTAGTCGCGAGCAACAACCCGGCAACGACCAACGAAAGCATCATCACGCGGAGTTGTTCCCGGTATCCGGCCATGAGTCGTGACGGCAGTGATCGCATGAATCCCCACCGCCGACCATCCGATTTTCATCGCGCTGGCGTGACAGACGTCATCGATCTTGTCCACATCCGGGCTTGTCATTGAAGGCAAAGCCGACGATGGCTTGCCTGCACGGCACGCGCGTCAGGCGCCGCAGCCCGACATCCGTTCCATGGACACTCCGCCTTTTTCCGATCTCGGCCTGCCCGACGCGCTGCTTGCCGCAGTCGGCGCGATGGGCTTCGAGCGCCCGTCGCCCATCCAGGCGTTGAGCATCCCGCCCGCACTGGAAGGCCTGGATCTCGTCGGCCTTTCGGCCACCGGCTCGGGCAAAACCGCGGCGTTCACACTGCCCGCGCTGGCGAAGGTCGACCTCAAGTCGCCGCATCCGCAGGTGCTCATTCTTTGTCCGACGCGCGAACTCGCCGTGCAAGTGTGCGAGGAAGTGCACCGGCTCGGCGCGAAACTGCGCGGGCTGCATGCCACGCCGGTGTACGGCGGCGCACCGATGGACCGCCAGTTGCGCGCGCTGCGCGCCGGCGCGCAAGTCGTGGTCGGCACGCCCGGCCGGCTGCTCGACCACCTGCGGCGCGGCAGCTTCGATCCATCGCGCATCCGCATGACCGTGCTCGACGAGGCCGACCGCATGCTCGACATGGGGTTCAAGGAGGAGATGGACGGGTTGCTCGCGGCACTGCCCGCGGACCGTCAGACCTTGTTTTTCTCGGCGACGATGAATCCCGGCGTGTCGCGGCTGATCCGCAAGTTCGGCAAGGAGCCGAAAGTCGTCGAGATCGAACAGAAGGCGCGCACCGTCTCGACGGTCGAGCAATCGTATTTCGAGGTGCGCCAGCGGTCGAAGGTCGAGGTGCTCTCGCGCATCCTCGATATGAATCCGCCGCGGCTCGCGATCATCTTCTGCAACACGAAGCGCTCGGTGGACGAATGCACCGAGGACCTGGTGCACCGCGGGTATGCGGCCGACCGGCTGCACGGCGACATCACGCAGCAGATGCGCGAGCGCGTGCTGAAACGCTTCCGCGAGGGCAAGGTCGAGCTGCTGGTCGCCACCGACGTCGCGGCACGCGGCCTCGACATCGAGGAGGTCGACATCGTCTTCAACTACGACCTGCCTGCCGACCCGGAGGACTACGTGCACCGCATCGGCCGCACCGGCCGTGCCGGCCGCACTGGCCGCGCCGTGAGTTTTGTCTTCGGCCGCGAGATCTACCGCCTGCAGTCGATCGAGCGCTACACGCGCCAGGTGATCCGTCGCGAGCGGATCCCGTCGGTCGAGCAAGTCGAAGGTCGGCGCGCCGATCTGATTTTCGAAACCTTGCGCGACCGGTTGGAGAGCGGCAGCTTCGAAACGTACCAGGATTCGATCGATCGGCTGCTCGAACAGGGCCACACGCCCACCGACATCGCCGGGGCGCTCGTCACGTTGCTGCGCGAGGCCAGCGGCCGCGAGGGCACTGCGATCGACGAGGACCGCGAGCCGGAGCGTCGGCCAGCGAGGGAGGGCGCGCACACGGAGCGACGCACGCGCGTGGATGGACCGCCCAAGGACGGTCGTGCGGCGAAGCAGCGCGGACCGGTGCCGCGCGAGGCGGGCATGGCGCGCTTGTTCCTTTCGCTGGGCAAGACGCACGGCATCCTGCCCAAGGACATCGTCGGCATGATGTATCGCGAGGGCGGTCTGCCCGACGGCAGTCTCGGCCGCATCACGTTGTTTCCCAGACACACGCTCGTCGATGTGCCCGAGGAGTTCGCGCAGCAGGCGATCCGCAACACCGGCAAATCAAAGTTGCGCGGCATGGGCTTCCGCATCGACTTCGACCGCGGACCGGCCGACGCCGGTTGAAGAAGAAGAGCGTGGATCGCTCCCGTTCAGGAGGACGGACAGATACGGGCGGGCCGCCCGTGCCCCCCTTGATCTGCTGGCGCGCGGACCACTCGCGTTGAAGAACACGGGCAAGCTGTGATGACCCCCCTTAGATCGCGTGTTCCTCGCCGGGCAGTGGCACGACCACCTGCGATTCGGGCAGCCTGCGCGAGACCTCGGCGCGGAACCAGTCGACCGCGTCGTCGTCGCCGTGGACGAGGAAGATTTTCTTCGGCCTCACCTTGGTGATGTAGTCGGCGATCGCGTCGCGGGTCGAGTGACCGCTGAAGTCGAATGCGCGCGTCTCGCAGGCGAGCTTCACCTCCGGGTGCGCGGGATCGAGCAGGACGTTGTCGCCTTGCCGCGCCGCGCGGATCCTACCGCCGGGGGTTTCCGGATCGGCGTAGCCGACGAAGAACAACCCGTGCCGCTCGTTTTCGAGAATCCCCTGCTGGGCGAAGATATTCGACACGGTGTTCTCGCTCATCATGCCGCTCGACAGCGCGTAGATGCAGCCCGAGTGGAACGGGATCGGCCCGCGCCGTTTTTTTCCCGCGCCCGCGATTTCCATGTCCTTGAGAAACCGGAAACCGGGGAGACGCCGACGCGACACCGTGCTGAAGCGGTCGTAGATGTGCGTCATCTTGGTGCTCAGCCCGCCGATGTGCACCGGCGTGTGGTGCGGAATGCGCCGCTCCTCTTTGAACCGATGGATCATCGCGAGCACCTCCTGCGTCTTGCCCATGGCGAACACCGGCACGAGCACCGATCCGCGGCGGTCGAGCACGCCGCGGATCGCGTCGGCAAACGCGTTTTCCTCGGCCATCCGCGTGTAGCCCGCCGCGCGCGCCTGCGCGCCGCGCGTGGTCTCGACGATCAGCGCGTCGACCGGATCCTCGGGGAACACTGCGCGCATCTGCAGCGTGCTGTGATCGAAATTCACGTCGCCGGTGTACATCACCCGGCGGCCCGCCGCCTCGATCGTCACACCGGCCGAACCGAGGATGTGCCCGGCGTCGTGAAACGTCGCGCGCATCGTGCCGTCGCGATCCAGATCGAACGGCCGCTCGATGCCGCGCGACTCGAAGACCTCGGTCATCTCATCGAGTTGATGATGCTCAAAAAGCGGGTACTCGGCGATGCCGTGTTCGATCCGCTTCGACTGCATCACATTCACCGAATTGTGCAGCATCGCGGACGCCAGCTCGGCGGTCTCGGGCGTGAGGTAGACGCGCGCCCGTGGATGCCGCGCGAGCAGCACCGGCAGCGTGCCGACGTGGTCGAGGTGCGCGTGGGTGACGACCACCGCGTCGATGCCGCCCTCGCCGATGAATTCGAAATGCGGGACCGCCTCCATCCCCTCGTGCTTCGGATGCATGCCCGCGTCGAGCACCACGCGCGACTGCCGGGTTTCCAACAGATAGGAATTCGCACCGATCCCGGCGTGACGGCAGAGGCTTTTGAAAATCATCGGATCAAGGGAGACCGGGGAATCCGGACCGCCGGACCATGCGGACGCGGCGCAA
>VHCM01000119.1 GCA_016871685.1 Verrucomicrobiota bacterium | reverse complement strand
CGCTATCGTCGAACCAGTCGCATTCGAGCCCACAGCGCACGCGGATCCGGTCGGCCGCATGGTCGCGCGCGCGATCGACCCAGTCGAGGTAGGCGGGCAGATCGGCCATGCGCATGCGCCAGTCGTCAAATGGCTCGGGCAGGACCGGCGCGTGCTCGGAGACCCCGAACGCGTCAAGCCCGGCCGCGATGGCGGCGTCAACGTAGGCTTCCGGAGTCCCCTCCGCGTGACCGCACAGCGGCGTGTGATTGTGAAGACTCGCGGGCACGACGGGATTTTCCCGAGGAAACGGGGTGGGTCAACTCCGCACGACGAGTGCGAGGGACAGCCGCGATTGCCACCCGTGCGACGATCACGCGGATTTCCCGGCATCACGACTTGAATTGCCCGGGCAGCAGCCTTATCCCTGCGCCGCCGCACGAGTCCGGCCGCTCCCCCAAGCCCCATGAACGCGCTCACCCGCAGCCTCGCCACCTACTGGAATTCGTCGATTGGCAAGAAGACCATCGTCGCCGTCACCGGACTGTTCCTCATTCTCTTTCTCGCCGGCCATTTGGCTGGCAACCTGGTGGTTTTCCTCGGGCCGGACGCGTTCAACGCGTATGCCGACATGCTGCATCACATGCTCCACGGCGCGGGCATCTGGGTGTTCCGCATTGTGCTGCTGGTGATGCTGGGCGCTCACGTGATCGCCACCATCCAACTGACCCGCCTCAATCGCGCGGCGCGCCAAGCCTACCAGTTCCAGGGCACCATCCAGGCGAGCCGGTCGTCGCGGATGATGATCCTGAGCGGGCTCACCATCCTCGCGTTCTTCGTCTATCACATCCTGCATTTCACGGTGCGCGCGGGCAACCAGTACGACGATCCGGCGTTGTACTCGTACCTGCTCGATGGCAGGCAGGTGCACCACGCGTGGAAGATGGTGGTCGATGGATTTTCCGTCTGGTACGTCAGTGCGTTTTACGTCGTGGCGATGACGCTGTTGTGCTCGCACCTGATGCACGGCTTCGCCTCGGTGTTCCAGACGCTCGGCCTGCGATCGAAAAAATCCGCGGGCCTGCTCGGCCAGCTTTCCGTGGCCTACTCGCTGGTGATCTGGGTCGGCTTTGTCTCGATCCCGGCGGCGATCCTACTGTTCCCGGGATACTTCGACCAGCTCGCGCGGTCCACCGCTCCCTAAAGTCACCCGGGTTTTTCGTTCATCCCGCCCCTGCATCAACCTCCCCCATCCGTCCGCCATGTCCATCGTCCTCGACAGCAAGATCCCTTCCGGCCCGCTCGATCAAAAATGGTCGAAGCACAAGATGGACTCGCGCCTGATCAATCCGGCCAACAAGCGGAAGTACTCGATCATCGTGGTGGGCTCGGGACTGGCCGGCGGAGCCTCCGCGGCGACGCTGTCCGAGCTCGGCTACCAGGTGAAATGCTTCTGCTACCAGGACAGCCCGCGCCGTGCACACTCGATCGCCGCGCAGGGCGGGATCAACGCCGCGAAGAACTACCGCAATGACGGCGACTCGGTATTCCGCCTGTTTTACGACACGATCAAGGGCGGCGACTTTCGCGCGCGTGAGGCCAACGTCCACCGGCTGGCCGAGGTGTCCACGCACATCATCGACCAATGCGTTGCCCAAGGTGTGCCCTTCGCCCGCGAGTATGGCGGGCTGCTCGACAACCGGTCGTTCGGCGGCGCGCAGGTCTCGCGCACGTTCTACGCCCGCGGCCAGACCGGCCAGCAACTGCTGATCGGCTGTTACCAAGCGCTTTCGAAGGAAATCCAGCGCGGCGGAGTGAAGATGTTCCCGCGCACCGAGATGCTCGACCTCGTGCTGGTCGGCGGCCACGCCAAGGGGATCGTCGTGCGCGACCTCAACACCGGCGCGATCAGCACACACGCTGCCGATGCGGTGATCCTCGCCACTGGTGGCTACGGCAACGTGTTCTTCCTCTCGACCAACGCGATGGGCTGCAACGTCACCGCCGCGTGGCGCGCGGCGAAACGCGGTGCCCTCTTCGCCAACCCGTGCTTCACCCAGATCCACCCGACCTGCATCCCGGTGTCGGGTGAATACCAGTCGAAGCTCACGCTGATGAGTGAATCGCTGCGCAACGACGGCCGCATCTGGGTACCCAAATCGCGCGAAACCGCTGAAAAACTCCGGGCGAAGCGGATGAACCCCAACGACGTGCCCGAGGACGACCGCGACTATTATCTCGAGCGCAAGTACCCGTCGTTCGGCAACCTCTCGCCGCGCGACATCTCGTCGCGCGCGGCCAAGGAAGTCTGCGACGACGGCCGCGGCGTGGCCCCCACCGGGCTGGGCGTGTATCTTGATTTCCGCGACGCGATCCAGCGTCTGGGCGAGGACGTGATCCGCGCGCGCTACGGCAATTTGTTCCAGATGTACGAGAAGATCGCCGGCGAAAATCCGTATCAGGTGCCGATGATGATCTACCCCGCCGTGCACTACACGATGGGCGGCCTTTGGGTGGACTACAACCTGATGTCGAACATTCCCGGACTGCATGTGCTCGGCGAGGCGAATTTCTCCGACCACGGCGCGAACCGGCTCGGCGCCTCGGCGCTGATGCAAGGGCTGGCCGACGGGTATTTCGTGATTCCCGCGACGATCGCCAACTACCTCGCCACGCAGAAACCCGGTGCCGTGACCACCTCGGCCCCCGAGTTCCGCCAGACCGAACAGGAAACCCGCGAGCGCGTCGCCAAGCTGCTCTCCATCGGCGGCAAACGCACGGCCGATTCCTTCCACCGCGACCTCGGCAAAATCATCTGGGACGAATGCGGCATGGCCCGCTCGAAAGAAGGCCTCACCCGCGCGCTCCAAGTGATCCCGGAAATCCGCGAGGAGTTCTGGAGCAACGTGTGCGTACCGGGATCCGGCGAACAGGCCAACATGGAACTGGAAAAGGCCGGACGCGTCGCGGACTTCCTCGAATTCGGCGAAGTGATGTGCCACGACGCGCTCGACCGCGAGGAATCGTGCGGCGGCCACTTCCGCACCGAACACCAGTTCACCGAGGCCGACCCCGAGGTGCGCGAGGGCAAGACCCAGGCCGGAGAGGCCAAGCGCCACGACGACCGTTTCTCGTACGTCTCGTGCTGGGAGTACAAAGGCCCCGGACAAGCGCCGGTGCTGCACAAGGAACCGCTGGAGTACGAAACGGTCAAGGCGTCGATCCGCAGCTACGCCTGACACCCGGCACTCTCCTCCGCCGCGAGGAACGACTTGCGACACAGCTCGGCGTACTTGCCGCCGCGCGCCAACAGGTCGTCGTGCGTCCCTTCCTCGACCACCCTGCCGCGGTCGAGCACGTAGATGCGGTCGGCATTGCGGATCGTCGACAGGCGGTGCGCGATCACGAACGCGGTGCGGTCGCGCATCAGTCGGTCGAGCGCGTCCTGGATGAGCCGCTCGGTTTCCGAGTCGACCGATGCCGTGGCCTCGTCGAGCAGCAGGATCGGTGCGTTCTTGAGCAGCGCGCGCGCGATCGACAGCCGTTGTTTCTCACCGCCGGAGAGCTTCACCCCGCGTTCGCCCACCCGCGTGTCGAGCTGCTTGGGCAGCGCCCGCACGAACGGCTCGGCATGCGCGGCGGTCAGCGCGTCCCAGAGCTCGCGCTCTCCGGCATCGCGCCGGGCGAGCAGCAAGTTCTCCCTCACCGTCCCGTTGAACAGGAACGCCTCCTGGGTGACGTATGCCATGCACCCGCGCAGCGACGCCTTGGACAGCGAGCGGACCGGCACGCCGTCGATGGTGATGCTTCCCGACGTGGCCTCGTAAAAACGCGCGAGCAACGACAGCACCGTGGTCTTGCCCGCACCCGTCGGCCCGACGAGCGCGATCGTCTCGCCCGGCCGTGCGTCGATGCCCACCTCATGCAGCGTCGGCTGGTCCTGGTATGAAAAAGACACGCGCTCGAAGCGCACGTGCCCCTTGACCGGACGAGGCAGCGCCTCCCCCGTCGTCGCATTCGGTTCGTCCCCCGCGTCGAGGATCTCGAACACGCGATCGGCCGCGGCACGGCCGGACAACAACATCTGGTTGAGCTGGTTGAGCCGATCGACCGGCTCGTAGAACAGCGAGAGGAACAGCAGGAAGCGAGTGAAGTCGCCGAGGGTGAGTTCGCCGCGCATCACCGCGCCGCCGCCGAAGGCCAGCACGAGCACGTAGCCGGTCATCCGCAGGAACGACATGCCCGGTGAGTACAGCGCCCACCAGCGCATCATGCGCAGCGTCGCCTGCCTGAGCCGGTCGGAATGACGGTTGAACCGGTCGTGCTCGAGCTCCTCGGCGGCGTAGGCCTTGATTTGGCGCACGCCCGAGATGTTGTCGTGCAGCAGCGCGTTGAGGTCCGACGCCGCCTCGCGCTGGTTGCGATAGCGGTCGCGGCCGCAGGTCGAGTAGATCCACGCGCCGACGGCGAGCAGTGGCACCGGCAGCGTCGCCCACATCGCGACGCTTGGATTGAGGATGAACAAAAACACGCCGATGCCGAGCACCTGCAGCACCGCGACCAATCCCTGCTCGATGCCGTCGATGAGCACCCGCTCCATGTTGGTGACATCCTCGACCACCCGGGTCATCACATCGCCGGTCCGGCGGTTGTCGAACCAACGCAGCGGCAGCCGCTGGATCTTGGCGTAAAGATCCGAGCGGATGTCGTAGATCACCTTTTGCTCGAATGCGTTGTTGATGAAGATCCGCAGCGAATTGAGGCCGTCCCTGGCGAGGAAGCCCGCCAGGGCAAGCGCGACCCAGAAGCCGAAATCACCGTGCCGCGCGGGCTGCGGGATGATTTCGTCGATCACATGCCCGGTCGCGTTCGGGAAAATGAACACCGAGAGCGTCATGCCCACCGCGCAGGCAAGCTGGGCGGCCGCCAAGCCGGGGTAGTGGCGCAGATAGGAGAAAACCCGGAGGATCGAATGCATCGGCGTGGGCGGATCGATGACCCGTGGCATGGCATTTGTAAAGTCAAGGAGACATGGGGGTCGATCCGACGATTTTTCCGCATGATTTTTGGGGTTGCGACCCCCGCTGGGCCCTCCCTAGTGTTCCGCCCGTAGCACTTCAATCCCGCCGCTCACCCCATGGCCAACGTCCTCGGAATCCTCACCGCCGTCTGCCTCGCGCTCGCCGCCTTCGTCGCCTTCAAGAACAAGGGGGCGTACGAGCTTGAAATCACCAACCTTGCAGCCAGCAAGCAAAAGCTCGCCAAGACCCAGGCGACGCTCAAGACCACCGAGTCAAGACTCGAGGCGGAAAAGGAAAAGCGCTCGGAACTCGAGGCCGAGGTTGCCCGTCTCGGCGAAGCCGAAGCGAAGCAGAAATCCGAGAACGAGGAAGTCCGCGGGCGCATCGATGGCATCCGCACCGAGACCGCCGCCAACAAGGAGAAGCTCGACGCAGTGCGCGAGAAGACCGAGAAACTCGGCGACCTCAAGGGGCTGGCATCACGCATGCGTTCGATGAACACCGAACTCGAGCAACTCGCCGAAACCGCCACCCAGCGCAATGCGGAACTCGCCAACCTCACGGCCAGCAACAACCAGGTCCAGTCGCAGATCGGCGGCCTCAAGGGAATGTTCGAACGGATCGCCTCCGGCCAGTCGCTCGCCTCGCTGCGCACCACCATCCGCTCGA
>VHCM01000118.1 GCA_016871685.1 Verrucomicrobiota bacterium | reverse complement strand
AGCTGACTCTCCCGGAACCGACGTCGCCGAGTTCATCGAGCTTTACAATGCCTCATCCGATCCGGTCTCGCTCGGTGGTGTGGTGCTGGTGCTCTTCAACGGCAGCAACGACACGGTTTACAGCGCGCTCGATCTGAGCGCCCACACGATCCCGGCAAACGGTTTCTTCCTCATCGGCAGCACCGGTATGGCCAATGCCGACATCCAGCTCGCTCCGGGTGGCAGCGGCTGGCTGCAGAACGGCCAGGACGCGGTCGCGCTCTACTTCGGCTCGCCCGCGAACTTCGCGCTCAACACCACATTTGTCACCGATGTGACGAACACCCTGATCGATGCGCTGGTGTACGATACCGCGGATCCGGACGACATCGATTTGCTCAATTCGCTGACACCCGGAGGCGTCCAAGTCGATGAAGCGGGTGCGGGGAACTCCGCCAACCACGCGATCGCCCGCGTGCCGGATGGCGGCGCGGCGTTCGACACCGCCTCGTACGTGCTGCAGGCACCGACTCCCGGCACGACCAACCAGATCGCGCCGGTGATCCGCACGCAGCCCGCGGCCAGCACGATCGATGGCGGCAACACAGCATCGATGAGTGTGGCGGCGCTGGGCGGTCAACTGTCCTACCAGTGGTACCAAGGTGCCGCGGGCACCACCACCACACCGGTGGGCACGAACTCCGCGACCTTGGTGACGCCCGCGCTCAACGCCACCAGCTCGTTCTGGGTGCGTGTGAGCAACCCGTACGGTTCGGTGGATTCCACTGCCGCGGTGGTCACCGTCAACACGGTGGCCCAGCCGCCGCTAATCACAACCCAGCCCGCATCGAGCACCATCCAGAGCGGTGCGACCACCGTGCTCACCGTCGGTGCCGACGGGCAGGGACAGTCGCTCACGTTTGCCTGGTACCAGGGTGCGAGTGGCAACACCAGCGTGCCGGTCGGCACCAACTCCGCGTCGTTCACGACGCCCGCGCTCACACAAACCACCTCCTATTGGGTGCGCGTGACCAGTGCGGGCGGCAGCGTCGATTCTTCGGCTGCCACCGTCACGGTCGAGACGCCTGTGCCGTCGGCCGTGATTGCCAGCTTCACCGCCAGCCCGACGACGATCGACGCAGGCGGCAGCTCGACTCTGTCGTGGAGTGTCACCGGCGCGGCCTCGCTCTCGATCAACAACGGCGTGGGCAACGTCACCGGCAGCACCAGTACCTCTGTTTCTCCGACATCAACCACCACCTACACCCTCACCGCGACCAACTCGGCCAATGAATCGGTCACGGCGACGGTTACCGTCACGGTCAACACCACCACCGAAGATCATCCGGCATTCAAGGTCACCTCGATCGATATCACGGGCACACAGCTCAGCCTCACCTGGGAATCGCAGCCCGGTGCCGGCTACATTGTGGAGGTAAGCGACAATCCTGCCGATGCGCAGTCGTGGGCACCGTTGCTCTCGAGCGTATCCTCGCAGGGCGCCTCGACCGCGGTGGCAGCCGATCTCGCCAACACCGCCTACGCCGGATCCGCGAAGCTGTTCTTCCGGGTCAAGGTCGCGGCACCGTGAGCGGCGGACTTCCTCTTCGCGTGGTTTGTTTTTTCTTCACCGCGAAAATGGGGTCAGGCTGCAAATCTTGACAAAAATGCCCGCCATGTCGTCGGCCCGTCGTCGGCGAACCCGAAGCGATCAGTGGTCATCCGGGCCGCGTGTGAAGCCGATGGTTTGGGGTTGGATGATCCCGGGCTTTGAACATCGACGCTCAACGTGGAACAATGAAACCATGGATGGCAGTATCATCACGGATCGAGGAAACGACCGGGATCTCTTCAACCATCAGTGCGAATCAGTGAAATCAGTGGTTCGCTGACGGTTTGTCAGGTTCAACCGTCCGCTTCCTGCCTGGCCTGCTTTGCGTCGAACTCGCGCTTTGCCGCCTTGCGGCATTCGGCGACGAAGTGATTGCACGCTTCCCGGCAGAGCAGGGGAATCGCATGGGATTCGCCAAGGTCGCCGACGATGCCGTTGTAGCGGCTGGCCTCGTTGTCCTCGAGCGGCGTGTCGGCGTCGAGTTGCCAGAGGATGCGTCTGGCGCAGTTGTGGGCGGGTCCGCACACTTGTTCCACCAGTTGCTGCGCGCCCTCGTCGCTGATCGTGCGGGCGTAGCGGTACATGCCGGTCTGGCGGTTGAGCTTGTCACGCAGATGTTCGACTTCCAGGACGCCCTTGCGGCGGGCCAGCTCAAGACCGACCGCGGCAGGATAAAAGTGATCGAGCGCGAGACGCAGTTCCTCGTCATCGGTGAGCACCAACACCCAGCCGCGCTTGAGATTCACCTGTGCCTTGATGAACCGGAACGATCCATCAGCGGCATGGATCGAGAGCGCGCGTGCATCTGCCGCGCCGGTGTGTACGGCGAGTCCGCCGAACCCTTCGTCCGCCGCGCGCTCCGCATCGAGGTAATGGCAGAGCACGTAGGCATGATCGTGGAGACCGGTGAGGATCTCGATCTCGCCGATGCGGCGGATGCCGTTGCGGACGAGATCGTGGAGTTGGCTGGCGATGGACATGGAGGCGGATGGATGAGGGTCACACGGCCGCGGCCGACCGGTGGGCGAGATCGAAGTCGCGGACCTGGTCGAGGATGACGTCGGCGATCAGCCGCTCGGCACCGATTGCGGAGCTGTAATAAAGCGTTTTGTCGCGCAGGTGATGCGGGTTGTGGCGGAACACCTCGCGCTGACTGGCTGCGGGACCGGTTTCCGTCTCGATGCCGAGCAGCACCGGAATGTCCTGATACGAGTGCAGGCCGTCGGCAATGAAGAACGGGACGACAATCACCGTCGGCGTCGCGGAAAGCCGGTCCCATTCCGCGATGAACGGGGCTTCCTCCATGTAGGCGTCGGTGACGTGCGCGTAGCCAGCGCCCGATGCGATGATTTGGTCGACCTGGTCGCGGATCGCCTTGGTCGAGTTTTGGTTCAGGCCGGTGCCGTGACCGGTGATGACCAGCGTGGCCTGCGACGGATCCACCTCCGGCGCGACCTCGCGCGCCCGCCGCAGGATCAATCCGGTCATCGACGGATGCACGCCGACCGGCAGGCAGTAATGGAGGGTTTTGCCCTCGACGGAGGTGCTCGGACCGTTGAGGCGGAGTTCCCGCGGAATGACTTCCTGGGTGAAGTAGCCTTCACTGATGAAATCGGGTACCACGTACACGTCCGGCGAATCGATCATGTAGAGCGCCTCGCGCATCGACGGTTCCTCCTTCCAGAAACAACAATGGACCTCGGCGAACAGACCACGGCGGCGGATCTCGTCGGCGTGATCGAAATACGGATTTGATGAGTCGGGATTCTCGGTCGATCCGTGGCCGACGATCAGGAGCGCGCTGTGCGGTTTGGGCGCGATGGGCATGGCCGGAACTTGCCGCGCACGCCGCGGATTGCAAGCGCCGAGGTGGTTTGGCAACCTTGTTGTGTCGTGTGGACGGATGAAAAGCGGATTGCGCAATGTGGGCGGCAAGTGTATCTGAAGGTGGTGCGTTTTGCGAGATTGGAATTGTGGATCGACTCGGTTGCCCGGCGCGGGCCGGAGGCGATGGCGGTGGACGAGTGGTTGTTGTCCGTTGCGCGGCGGCCGGTGTTGAGAGTGTACGCATGGGAGGGAACGTGGGGGAGCATCGGATATTTCGGGAGTTTGGAGTCGGCGAAACGTTCGTTGCCGGGACTGGACTGGGTGCGGCGATGGACGGGTGGAGGCACGGTGGACCATCGTGACGACTGGACCTACACGCTGGTGGTGCCCGCGGGGCACGGATGGTGTGGATTGCGCGGTGCGGAAAGCTACCAGGTGATCCACGCGGCCTTGGTGGACGCGTTGCAGGGCGAAGGGATCGATGCGTGCCTCGCCGGTCCTGATGGTCAAACCGGCTCGGCTTTGTGTTTTCAAAATCCGGTCGGCCACGATGTGGTCGATGCCGCTGGCGTGAAACTTGCGGGGGCGGGTCAGCGCCGCACGCGCGCGGGCCTGCTGCACCAGGGGTCGGTGGCCGCTCGTCTCGATTCGGTGAAGTCGTCCGGTCGTGCGCGCGGGCTGGCAAACCGGCTTGCCGACGGGTGGAGCGAGGTCCGCTGTGAGCCCGACGAGGCGTTGATCGAGGCATTGGTGTCGGCGCGCTACGGATCGAGCGCATGGACCGATGGTCGGCGCGGCGCGTCCGCGGTCACGCCGGTTGCTGCTGGGTGATGCAGTGGAGTGTTCCGCCTTCTTCGACAAGGTCGAGGCAGTCGATGCCGGTGATGGTTTTTCCCGGAAAGCAATCGCCGATGATGCCGAGCGCGCGGTTGTCGAGGCGCGGTTGGCGGAAAGTGGGGACGAGCACGCCGTCGTTGACGATGAGGAAATTGACGTAGGACGCCGGCAACACGGGCAGTCTCCAGCCGGGGACTTCGCAGGGATCGGGCAGATGGATCGGCACGACGTCGAAGGGTCGGCCGTCACGGTCGCGGAACGATTGCAAGCGTTCGAAATTGTCCCGCAGGATCGGGTGGTTCGGCGAGCGCGGGTCCGCGTCGGTGCAGGCGATGATCGTGCGGGGAGAACAAAAGCGGGCGAGGTCGTCGATGTGGCCGTCGGTGTCATCGCCTTCGATGCCGCGACCGAGCCAGAGGATGTCGATCACGCCGAGTCCGTCGCGCAGTGCTTGCTCGATCTGGTTTTGTTGGAGATGGGGATTGCGGTTGGGATTGAGCAGCACCGCCTCGGTGGTGAGCAGCGCTCCCTCGCCATTCACTTCGATCGCGCCGCCCTCGAGGATCATGCCGCCCTCGAAGCGGCGCAGGCCGAGCGATGCCGCGATGCGCGCGGGAATCGCATTGTCGAGATCCCAGGGAGGAAACTTGCCGCCCCAGGCGTTGAATCCCCAGTCGGTGACGGCGACTTCTCCGGTCGACGAGTGCTTCACGAAGATCGGCCCGTGGTCGCGGCACCAGACGTCGTCGTGCGGGTGATCGAACAGCACGACGCGTTCCGGTGCGGCGTGAGCGCGAAGGCAGTCGGCGAGGATTCGCGAATGTGCTGCGGCGGCCGCGTTGATGCGCACCTCCGCGTGGCGGGTGATTGCGGCAGCGATCCCGGCGAAGGTTTCATGGATGATCCTGTTCTTTGCTCCTCCCCAGTGGCGCGGGTCGTCCACCGGCCACGACAGCCAGACGGCTTCCTGGGGCGCCCATTCGGGCGGCATGGCGAATCCGGCGTCGGCGGCGTGCACGGACCGATGCTGCGTCGGCTCGGCTGTTTGCGCCAGCCCGCATCTCGTGGCCGCTGCGGTTCGCCGATGCGCGGTCGGTCGTTCAGGGCGAGGGAGTGACGTAGCTTCGCGAGGCGGAGAGCGCGCGTTGCCCGGGATCGTACATGGATTCGACCTTGGCCGGTCCGGCATGAGCGGTGCCGGCGAGTGTGCAGCGGGCGAGATAGCTCACCGTGTACATACCCTTGCGTGCGGCGCGGTCGATGAAGAACACGGCACCTTCGTCGCGGAACTCGCGATGTCCCACTTGCCAGTCTCGTTCCTGCGGCCCCGCGTTCGCCGCGCGCTGGGTATTGAACGATTCGTCGATCGTCTCGAAGATCGCGGGCAGCCGGTCCTCGACGACAAGATGACGGCTGTCATTGTCGGGCAGCGTGACACGCAATATCACC
>VHCM01000117.1 GCA_016871685.1 Verrucomicrobiota bacterium | reverse complement strand
CATTTATTCGGGCACGATCCGCAAGGGCGACACGATCCTGAACTCGTTCACCGGCAAGACCGAGCGCGTCGGCCGCATGGTGGAAATGCACGCCGACGACCGGAATGAAATCGAATCCGCGCAAGCTGGCGACATCGTCGCCATCGTCGGAATGAAGAATGTGCAGACCGGGCACACGCTTTGCGACGAGAAGAATCCCGCGACGCTGGAGCCGATGGTGTTTCCGGATCCGGTGATCTCGATCGCGGTTTCGCCCAAGGACAAGGCCAATGCCGAGAAGCTCGCGAACGCGATCGGCAAGATGATCCAGGAAGACCCGTCCTTCCGTGTCGAGACCGACGAGGAAACCAACGAGATGATCCTCAAGGGGATGGGCGAGCTCCATCTCGACATCAAGATCGACATCCTCAAGCGCACCCACAAGGTGGAGGTCGATGTCGGTGCGCCGCAAGTGGCGTACCGCGAGACGATCACCAAGGCGGTCGACGACGGCTACACGCACAAGAAGCAGTCCGGCGGATCCGGCCAGTTCGCCAAGATCGACTACCGGATCGAGCCGCTCGAGCCCGGCTCCGGGTTCGTGTTCGAATCCAAGGTGGTCGGCGGCAACGTGCCCAAGGAATTCATTCCCGCGGTCGAGAAGGGCTTCAAGACCTCGATCAACCGCGGTCCGCTCGCCGGCTATCCCTGCCTGGATTTCAAGGTCACCCTGATCGACGGCGGATTCCATGCGGTGGACTCGTCATCGATCGCGTTCGAAATCGCGGCCAAGGCGGCTTATCGCCAGACGATGGTCAAGGCCGGCCCGCAGATCCTCGAGCCGATCATGAAAGTCGATGTCTTCGCGCCGGAGGAAAAAGTCGGTGACGTGATCGGCGACCTCAACCGCCGCCGCGGCATGATCCAAGGGCAGGAGCCGACGCCGGGCGGCATCCGCGTCAAGGCCGAGGCACCGCTGAGCACGATGTTCGGCTACATCGGCGACTTGCGGACGATGACTTCGGGCCGCGGTCAGTTCTCGATGGAGTTCAGCCACTATGCGGCGGCTCCGCGCAACGTCGCCGACGACGTGATCGCCAAAGCCAAGGCGCGCGACGAAGCGGCGAGGAAGTGATGCCCGCGGTCAATCGGGGACTCAGCTGCATCAGCTGAAGCGTTTCGACACGGCGTTCCAGTCCACCACGTTCCACCATGCGGCGATGTAGTCCGCGCGGCGGTTCTGGTAGTGCAGGTAGTACGCGTGTTCCCAGACGTCGATGCCGAGCAGCGGGGTGCCGAGATCGGCGTCAGGGACGACGCCCTTCATCAGCGGGTTGTCCTGGTTGGGCGTGCTGACGATGCCGAGCTTGCCGTCGCGCACGACCAGCCAGGCCCATCCCGAGCCGAAGCGTTTCATCGCGGCGTCGGTGACTTCCTGTTTGAGTCGTGCCAGCGATCCGAAAGCGGCGTCGATCGCTACGGCCAGCGGCTGCGAGATCGCACCGGTTTTCCCGGCGGGAGCCATGGTGTTCCAGAACAACGTGTGGTTCCAATGGCCGCCGCCGTGGTTGCGGACGGCCGTGCGCACCGCCGGATCGGCGATCGATCCGATCGAGCCCAGCAGGTCCTCGAGCGTGCGTCCGGCAAGAGAGGGATCCTTGGCCACGGCGTCGTTGAGTCCCTTGACGTAGGCCGCGTGGTGTTTGCCGTGGTGGATGTCCATGGTGCGCGCGTCGAGGTGCGGCTCGAGCGCGTCGGCAGGATAAGGCAGCGGTGCGAGCGTGTGGCCGGCGGGTTCGGCGGCAGCGGCGCGCTGACCGAGAACGGCGGCGCTTGCGGCAATCACTCCAGTGCGGACGAAATCACGGCGGGGGATTCGGGAGGGTGAGGTCATGGGTGCGGACGACTAGGCACGGAATCGTGAAAAATCCAACAGAATCGATTCAGCGACTGTCGGCCGGTGTCAGCCACGGACGATTCCGGCATAGTCGCCTGGTGACTCAGGTTGCCGCCGACCGTTGTTGCAGCAGCCGTGAGGCGGCGAATGCCGCGGGTGGTAGCAGCAGGCAGAGCATTGGCGTGGGTTGCGTGATGGCGGAGGATCCGTCAGCCAATGCCAAGGGTAGCAGGAACATCCAATCGACTAACGGGATGCCCGCCAGCAGTTTTGCGACCGGTGGGCTTTGGTGATTTTTTCGCCAGCGGAGGCAGTGACGCATCCACATCGCATAGGGGAGCACGCCGACAAGCGTGATCAGCGATGTGGTGGCGGGCGGACGGGTGAGCAGCAGGACGAGCACCGGAAGGACGAGCATTGCCGGAAGCAGTGGTCCGTGCCGCTGTGGAGGGATCGCGGACTCGCCGCGCGCGGCGAGTGACAGGCTGATGATGTAGAGGAGCAGCGCGATGGTGGCGGCAGCCAGTGATTTGGCATCCGGCCATGATGCTCCGGCGGCGATCGCGCCCATGACGGGCAGCAGTGCGCGACAGAGTCCGAGCCACGCGACATGCCATGCGGACTGCTTGTGCCATGCGGTGTACGCCGCGATGCCGACGAGGATGGCGGCGGCCGCGGCCAGTGCCGCCGGTCCGGCGATGCCTGCGAGAAACACGCCGCAGACCGCGAGAACGCATGCCGCGGTGAGGTAGGACCGCGGGAGGAACCATCCGCGCGGCAACGCGCGCTCGGGACGGTGGCGGGTGTCCCAGTCGCGGTCGCGCCAATCATTGAGAAGATTTCCGGCAAGATAGAGGCAAACCGCGGTGCCCGCCACGCAAGCGAGCGCGCTTGATCGCTCATGGTTCCACGATGCGCTCGTTCCATCGGTGGTGATCGCGATCGCCGCGCCAAGCCAGACGTTGCCCAGCACGCCGGGCAGGTTGGCGATGCGCGCGCTTGAGAGCAGGGCGTGGATTCTGGCGCTCATCCGAACATGCGGTGCCAGTTGGCGCAGGTCGCCGTGGCGAGCGCTTCTTCTCCGATGCCAAGCGCCATGGCAAGACCGCGGCCGATCGCGGGCAGATTCGCGGGGTGGTTCATCGAGTCGGGCAGCGGATGCGTCCGCCAATCGCAGGGCGGTGCCATGTCCGGAGCATCGGTTTCCAAGAGAATGGCATGGATCGGCAGATGCCGGAACACCTCGAGCGTCGCCGCCTTGCGCGGATGCAGGAAATGACCGGAGAACGAGAAACTCGCGCCGATGCCGATGAGGCGTCGTGCGACTTCAAGGGATCCGCCGAACGCATGCATCAGAAAGCGTTCGGGAAAACGTTCGGATTCCACGACTGAAAGAAACGATCCCCACGCCTTGAGGCAGTGGATCGTCAGTGGTCGCCGCGATTCCGCCGCCAGCCGCAGTTGCGCCAGGAACACGGGCAACTGCATTTCGATTGAGGGAGAGCCGATCCATCCGTCCAGCCCGCATTCGCCAACCGATGCGTGCGGATGCGCTTCGAGCATCGCCGCGAGCCGCTGCTCCCACCCCGGTCGTGCCGATCCGGCGTGCCACGGATGGATGCCGAATGCGGGGCGCACGACGTCGGGGTGCGCCGACGCCAGGCGCGCGACGGCGGACCAGTCGTCTTCCCGCGTGGCATTGACGACGACCCGCGTCACGCCCGCCGATTTCATGGCGGCGATCAGGCCTGCGGCATCACCGCCGAGGCGCGGATCGTGCAGGTGGTTGTGCGCGTCGCACCAGTCCGGCATGGCGGATGGATCAGGCGCGCTTGACCGGAACGATCAGGGTTGGCATGGGCGATTTGCGCACCATGCCTTCCGCCACGCTGCCGAGCAGCAGTGCGGCGATCGCGCCGTGTCCGTGGGAGCCGAGCACGGTGAGATCGGCCTTGGTTTCGCCGATGAAGTCGAGCAGGGCGTGCAGCGGGCTGCCTTCGGCGAGTTGTGCGGATGCGCCGGGCAGGTCTTTTCTGACGGTGGCGAGCAGTTCGTCGAGTTTGGCGGAAGCCCTGCGTTTCGCCTCCTGCTGGTAGGCGTGCAGCGCGGGGAATTCGTCCGGTGTGAATCCGTAGGCCGTGTAGCTCGGCTCGGGCTCGAGCACGTGAAACAAGACGAGTCCGGAGCCAAACGCCTTGGCGATCGAGACCGCCTGACCGACCACTCCGGCGGTGGCATCCGAGAAATCCACGGCAACAACAATGGTGTTCATGACAATCCGAGCCTAGCGGCCGTTCCATGGCGGCGCAATCCCGCAATCCACCCTTTTCGCGGGCGGAGCCGTGCCGCCACGCGCGATTGCGGTTGAATTCCAGCGCATCGCGCGTTCGATGGGTGCGTTCGATGGACAAACCGGAATTCAGGGTCAGGCTGCGCGAGGTGCCCCACCAGCCGGGGGTGTACCTGATGAAGGACGTGCTCGGTTCGATCATCTACGTCGGCAAGGCCCGCGATCTGCGCAAGCGCCTGTCGTCGTACTTTCTCGCCTCGCAGCAATCGCGCGCCAGCCTCAAGACCCGCGCGCTCATCGATTCGATCCATGATTTCGAATTCCATACGGTGCGCAACGAGGAGGAATCGCTGATCCTCGAGAACAAGCTCATTAAGGACTACCGGCCGCGCTACAACGTCGCCTTTCGCGACGACAAGCGCTTCCTGCTGGTGCGCGTGCGTGTCGCCGATCCTTGGCCGCGGCTCGAGATCACCCGCACTCGCCGCGACGACGGTGCGCGCTACTTCGGCCCGTTCCCGCACACCCACGCGCTGCACGGCACGGTCGACTGGCTCAACCGCACGCTCGGGTTGCGCGTTTGCCGACCGGCGCAGCCCGGAGAGGAGGACTACCGCCACTGCCATGCCGATGTGATCCGCAATTGCTCGGCACCCTGCGTCGGCCGCATCCCGCGCGACGGATATCTCGCGCGCATCGGACAGGCGATCGACATTCTCGACGGCAAGGGCCGTCGCGGGCTGCTTGACGGACTGGAGCGCGAGATGGAGCAGGCCGCCGCGGTGCTGGATTTCGAAAAGGCGGCGAAGTGGCGGGATATCCTGCAGAACCTCCGCAAGACGCTGGTGCCAGCGCGCCAGTTCAGCCGCGGTCGCGGCGTGCCGACGACGATCAAGCCGATGGAGGACCTCGCCGCATTGGCCGAGGCGCTCGGGCTTGGTGCGCCGCCGCGGGTGATGGAGTGCTTTGACATCTCAAACGTCTCCTCCAACCACATTGTCGCGTCGATGGTGCGGTTCACCGACGGCAGACCCGACAACGGCAACTACCGCCGCTACCGGATCCGCAGCGTGGCGGGTCAGGACGATTTCGCGTCGATGGCCGAAGTCGTGCGGCGGCGGTATTCGCGCGTCCTGTTGGAAAACCGGAATGCCGCGCCGGACAGCGCGGACTCGCAGGAGTCGGTGGTCGACGCCCAGCGCCGCCTTGCCAAGGAAGGACGTGCGGCGATCGTGTTGCCCGATCTGGTGATCGTCGACGGTGGCAAGGGCCAGCTTGGCATGGCGGTGCGGGAGTTGCGGCGCCTCGGTCTTCACGGACTGCCGGTGATCGGCCTGGCCAAACAACGCGAGGAGATCTTCATCCCCGGCACGAGCGCGCCGGTGCTGCTGCCTCAGGACAGCGGGGCGCTCAAGCTCCTGCAGCGCATCCGCGACGAGGCCCATCGGTTCGCCAACACCTACAACGCGCTGCTTTATCGGCGTCGGATGCGCGAGAGCCTGCTCGACGAATGCCCGGGGATGTCGCCCGCGCGCAAACAACTCCTGCTCGGAACATTCGGCAGCGTCGCCCGCATCCGTCGCGCGACGGC
>VHCM01000116.1 GCA_016871685.1 Verrucomicrobiota bacterium | reverse complement strand
AAGCCGTCGTCATGCGGCTCGAAAGCCGCATCTGCGATTCATGGCAGCCCGGAGGCAGCCACTCCGTTGCGCCGGATGCGGGAAATGCGCACGTTCGGTTCGGAAGGGGGAGTGGCGAAAGCCAATGTGCCGTTCCTACCTCGATCCGGTTGCGCGCGTTTCTTCCTCTTCCCCAATAACCAATAACCAATAACCGATCACCAATCACTCTTCACTCTTGAAACTTGAAACTCCCTCACCTCCTCCGCCGCGATTTGCGTCGCATTCTCTCGGGGGCTTTCGCGGGAATGCGGATGATGTCACCCTTCCACGGGACGAGTTGATCGAGGTGGCGGAGATGGGCCTCGGCGCAGGAGACGCGGACCAATGTCTGCCGGTGTCCGGCACCGCTGTGCTCGTTGGCCAGCAGCAGGCGGATGCCGGGCTTGCGCAAATCCCATGACTCGGTGGGCCCGCATGGCTTCCAGCCTTTGGCGATCAGCTTTTGCAGGTGTTCCTCGCGATTTCCCGCAAGGCTGCGTTCGATGACCACTTCGTCATCGGATGGAACGTCATCGACGTGCGGTCGGCCGATCCAGATCCGGCGTTGACGCGCCCACGACCTCACCTGCGGCGCGAGGAAGGTCAGCCAGGCGAGCGCAAGTCGCGAGCGCCATCCTGCGAAGCGTGCATCGAGCCCGCGCAACGGCAGCATGCGGTTGCACACCGATTGGTACCCGGCCAATCCCATCTCACCGTGATAAAGGATCGAACCCTGCCCGGCGCGGATCGGTCCGCCACCATAGACAAATCCGAGCCAGCGGATCGATCCCGACTCGCTGAAGCGTTGCGGATGCTTGGCAACGAGCAGGCGTTCGGCCCGACCATATCCCGCCTGCTGTCGCAAAAACGCCGCGATGGTCGGCCTGCGATGATGCCAGACCACCGCCCCTGCCGCAAACCCGAGCCGATACCCCGCTGCGCGCAGTCGCCAGCAGAAATCGACATCGTCCCCGGCGGTTTCGAATACCGGATCGAATCCGCCCACCGCATCGAAGGCCTGCTTGCACACACTCAGGTTGCAGCCCGGAAGATGCTCGGCCTCGTCGTCGTCGATCATCACGTGGCTCGGCGCACCCGGCGCGGACGCCACCACTGCCTGCTGCCACGTCTGCGGCGAAGGCGGCAGGTTCGGTCCTCCCGCCGCGGCAAAGCGCCCATCAGCGTGAATGCGCGCCAGCCACAACAACCAGTCGGGGTCCGGCTCGCAATCGTCATCGGTGAAGACCAGCACCTCACCGCGCGCTGCGGCGGCACCGGCGTTGCGCGCCGCGCTCAGCCCGCAGGCCTCGAGCCGCAACAGGCGCACCCCGGGAAAATGACGAGCCACCCGGTCGGCCGTGCCATCGGTCGATCCATCATCGACCACGATCGTTTCAAAACGTGCGCCACGCAGTGCGGCGATCGCGCGCAGACAACGGCCGATGCGCTCATGTCCGTCGCGCGTGCAGACAATCACCGAAAAACGGATCGCGTCATTCGCGATCAGCGGCGGATCCGCCGCCGCCATCACCGCCAACGCGGGTTTTTCCCGACCCTCGCGATCGGTGAGGCCGAAGTCCCAATCGAGGACTTCCTCATCGTCATTCCACCACGCGTCGCTCCACGCGTAGGCGGTGGATCCCGCGCAGGCCTCCTCCGCGGCAATGCGTCTCGCCCATGCCAGAGCTTGCGCCTGACGCTCCGGCCCGTTGCGGCGCGAGTCCATCCCGAATTCCGACACCACCAGCGGACGATCGCCGGCGATGTGATGCAGCCGGCGCAGGTAGCTGCGGAATCGCTCCGGCTCTTCGAGATAAATGTTGAATGCGGTGAAATCTGCGTTTTCCGGTTCGAGATACTCGGTGCTCGGGTAATTCGCGTAAGCGAAGAGGAGATGCGGGGCCAGCGAGCGACCGAGCGCGATCAGCTCCTCAATCGCCGCACGCACCCGCGGCGGACCCATCCAGCGCACCAGATCCGCGGGGATTTCATTGCCGACGTACACACCCGCCAGCGCCGGATGATCACCGGTTTCGCGCAGCGCTGAGGCCAAACCGACCATCGCCGCGCTGTGCCATCGCGGCCTACCAATGAAGTCGGCATGCTGCGCCCACTGCAACCCGGCGAACACGCGCAACCCGTGCCGCAACGCCACATCCAACCACCGCGCGTCCGGCATCTCATACAACCGCACCGCGTCAAATCCAGCCGACGCCATCCGCCGCAGATCCGACTCGAGATCGCGGGGCCGCTCGGGAGGAAACGGACCGTAGGTCACCATCCGTGGACGAATGCGCCGCCCGTCGCAACGGAACCATTTTCCATCCACCTGCCAGCGATCGTTGTCGGATCGATCGTCCACGGGCGGAGGCTACCGCGCCATCCCCGGAATCGCGAAGGAAAAGAGGAAAGGAGATTCGGGATTGGAGATTGGAGATTGGGGAAGAGCAAGAAACGCGCGGAGCTGGGGAGCGTCGGCATCCTGCCGGCCCCGCACGGCGTCTCGCCGGGCGTCTGACGCAAAGAGAAGAGAGATTCGGGATTGGAGATTGGTTATCGGGGAAGAGGAAGAAACGCGCGGAGCACGAGGGGTCATTGGTTATCGGTGATCGGTTGTCAGGGAAGGGGAAGATCCGCGCGCAACCGGATCGAGGTAGGAACGGCACATTGGCTTTCGCCACTCCCCCTTCCGAACCGGACGTGCGCATTTCCCGCATCCGGCGCTACGGAGTGGCTGCCTCCGGGCTGCCATGAATCGCAGATGCGGCTTTCCAGCCGCATGACGACGGCTTCAAGCCGTCTTCGCCGACCATGGCGGCTTCAAGCCGCCACTCCAAGCCGCAACAAGCTGCCTGTGTTCATGTTGGAGTGGGCGAGACGCCCACGCGCCTTGAAATCGCCCCACCCGGATTGGCTTCACCCAGCACCCTCCTCTTTCCCGATCAACGATCGCCCGCCACCTCTTCCACTTGAAACTTCACACTTGAAACTTGAAACTCTTCCAACCCCACACCGTTTCCCATGCAGATCCATCGACTCGAACAACGCCAGCATCTTCCGATTTCCATCGACGAGGCATGGGCGTTCTTTTCCTCGCCCGCCAATCTCGATGCGATCACGCCGCCCGACCTCGGGTTTCAAATCACCAGCCCGAATCTGCCGAAGATGCACGAGGGCCAGATCATCACGTACCGCGTGAAGATCCTGCCGTGCGTCTGGGTGCCCTGGGTCACGGAAATCAAATGCGTCGACGAAGGACGCTCGTTCATCGACGAGCAACGCTTCGGTCCCTACCGCTTCTGGCACCACCGCCACACGTTCGAACCCGGCGACCGCGGCGTGCTCATGACCGACACCGTCCACTACGCACTGCCCTTCGGTCCGCTCGGCTCGATCGCCCACGCCATCTTCGTCCGTCGCAAACTCGAATGGATTTTCGGCTTCCGCAAAACCATCCTCGCTGAGCGCTTCGGCAGCGAAGCGTGACGGATTGCAGCCGCTTTCCACCACGGTGGGGACGAACGACCCCGCTTGTCCGACTTATCTCTCCTGAAAGAGGAACCACGGATGAACGCGGATGAACGCGGATATGGATCGGTTTCTTCCATCTGTGAACTCTGTGCGATCCGTGGTTCCCGTTCTTCGTGAGTCACGGCCGGTCGAGTTGACCAGCCCTACCGTTTTGCGAAGACTCTCGCGCATCGGCTTTGCATCCACAACCAACCCCGATCTCATTCCGTGAAATCAGTCAACATCAGTCTCAATCAGTGGTTCACCACCCCGATCGCGCATCGACAAGCACAGACACAAAAGCCCCGATCCGACAGGCTGTTCCTTCACTCATCCAGCATCATTCATCTCCCACACCTGGGCCGCCTCGGCCTTTGCCTCGGCAAGTCGCTCCAACGTCCCGTGCTCACCGCACCAACGCTCGATGTAGGACCAGTCGAGGCTCGCCCCCCCCTGGACCGCCATCACGGCCACCGCATCATCGAAATCCTTGGAGCGCTTGGCCGCGTGCGACCAGCGGATCTTCTGAATGACGACATCCTCCGGCGTCGGCAGCCAGGCGTCGCGTGAAAGCAAGGTGAGTCTCGTGCGTCGCGCAAAACGGCTCTGATCGTGAGGATCCCGACTCAGCTCGAACAACTCGATGGTGAACGGGATTTCAGGGATCTCAATGATCTGCCGCCAGGTGCCGGTGACCATCTCGAAGCTCGCCTGTGGATCGACCCTGAAGGATGATGAAAGCGCAGCGTACAGCTGTTCCTTCTGCGGCGCAATCACCCTCAACACGAAATCCGCGTCATTCGTCGCCCGGGGCACTCCGTAGCGATTCGATGAAAAGGATCCCACCACCATGTATTCGATGCCGAGTGCATTGAGCACATCCAGCAGCGCACCAACCGCATCCTCTCCATGCTTCATCGCGGGAGGCGGCGTTTGTGATCCAGTCTGCTGTGGATTCTCAGGCATTGAAGCAGCTTTTGATGGATTGCATCGTCATCCAGCCCCGGGTGGTCGTGCCGCAGACCTTCCTTCATGAGCTCGCACGCGCGCGCAAACAGCTGCGGACCGGCAAGCACCCGCGCTTCCTCGGTCATCCTCCGCGCCTGACGCACCTTGGCGAGCATCACCCGGCGGGCATCGCTGGCGATCCGATCCTCCATGCCCGGAACCTAGCGCCCCGAAAGGCGCTTGACCAGAAGATGCTGTCACGCGAGGCCGCCTTCCACCACGGTAGGGACGAGCGGCCGCTTGTCCGACTCATCTCCGGGAAAAGGGAACCACGGATGAACGCCGATGAACGCGGATGTGGATCGGTTTCTTCCATCCGTGAATTCCGTGCGATCCGTGGTTCCCATGTTTCCTGAATCACGGCCGGTCGAGGCCACCAGCCCTACCGTTTCGCGAAGGACCTCGCGCATCGGCTTTGCATCCACAACCAACCCCGGTCTCATTCCGTGAAATCAGTCAACATCAGTCTCAATCAGTGGTTCACCACCCCGATCGCCCCTTGATCCACTCATCTCCGGGAAGAGGGAACCACGGATGAACGCGGATGAACACGGATGCAGATCGGTTTCCTCCATCCGTAAAATCCCCGTGATCATTGCACCATCTCGGTTTTCGAGTTGAATCCCCGCCTTTCCTCCCCTTCCCTCCACCCATGCAAACCGTCGCCGTCATCGGCTTGGGCTACGTCGGCCTGCCGCTCGCCCTGCAGTTCGCCCGCAGCGGCTGCCGCGTCCTCGGCCTCGACATCGACCCCACCAAGATCGACGCCATCCACAACGGCCGCAGCTACATCGCCCACGTCCCGGCCGCCGACATCGCCGCGCAATCCGCCGACGGCCGACTCGAGGCCTCCGCCGACCTCTCGCGCGTCTCCGCGGCCGATGCGGTGATCCTCTGCGTCCCCACCCCGCTCGACGCCCACCGCGAACCCGACCTCCGCTACGTCCTCGACACCGGACGCGCCATCGCCCCGCATCTTGCGCCGGGCACGCTCGTCGTCCTCGAATCCACCACCTACCCGGGCACCACCGACACCGAACTGCGCGCCGTGCTCGAGCAGGGATCCGGACTCGTGGCGGGCAAGGATTTCCACCTCGCATTCTCACCCGAACGCGAGGACCCCGGCAATCCGGACAGTCAGGTGCAGGCGATCCCGAAAGTCGTCGGCGGACTCACCCCGGCCTGCCTCGAAAAAGCCACCGCCCTCTACGGCAAAGCGATCCGGACCGTTGTGCCGGTCAGTTCCTGCCGCGTCGCCGAGGCCACCAAGCTGCTCGAAAACATCTTCCGCTCGGTCAACATCGCCCTCGTCAACGAACTCAAGCTCGTCTACGGCGCGATGGACATCGACATCTGGGAGGTCATCGAAGCGGCCAAGACCAAACCCTTCGGTTACATGCCCTTCTACCCCGGCCC
>VHCM01000115.1 GCA_016871685.1 Verrucomicrobiota bacterium | reverse complement strand
CCCGATGCCCCTCAGCTCCATCGCTTACACACTGGCTCCGTTTTAGGGAACCGGCTCAGTTCTATGCATTCAAATTTACTCACAGCGGCCAACTCAACCCAGATGTATTTCAAGTCCAGATCGGTTTGGGCAATTTTTCTGGTTCGCTTGCAAACGACATCAACCCTGCTGTTCGTATTTATTCTCACAACAGTGTCACCGACAGTCCCAACGCTCTGATCTCTGCGACCACTCGTACCAATCCAGGTGACTATGGCGACAATCAAGCTCCTGGGGTGTTCACGTTCAGTCTCACCTCCGCTTTCGCAGCTGCTCCAGGACAAACGTTCTGGGTGATCCTGAACAAAGGCCTTGCGGCGAATGAGCCCGGTACTGGCGAAATGGGCTTGTCATTGCAAAGTACACCACTCGCTGCACAAAATGAGAGTGGTTTTTCCTACGGTGGCGCAGTGACAGGAACACTTACTTACGAGGTGAGTGACCTGACCAACCGTCGTCTGGTGCCAGATGTATGGAACACCACCTCATTTACAGTTGGATTAACCCCCGCCATCGCGATCGTCATCCCCGAGCCTTCCGCAGCTCTGCTGGGTGCGTTCGGTGTGCTTGGTCTGCTTCGCCGCCGCCGCTGATTGCGGTCGGCTCACAGCACGGTTGGTTTTCACAGAACCCCGCACTTCGGTGCGGGGTTTTTGTTTGGACGTGATCCTGTTGGAGTGCAGGCTTCCAGCCTGTCTGGCCTGCCAAGCGCGAGATCGCCGGTGGGACGCCTTCTTCAACCCCTTCGCAGGCAGGATGCCCGCAATCCATGACAGGCAGGGATGCCTGTCCTACGGTTCTTCACACTTGAACCTTCCTCAACCTCTTTTCCCCCACCCGCCTCCGAGCGCTTTGGCCAGTGCGGCGAGTGTGATGCGTTGTTCGGCGTCGGTTTGCGCGAGGGTGAGACGGATCCGCAGCACCGTGCGGTCGGCCTCGACCACTTCGAGGTAGCTGACGAGACCCTTGTCGTGGCGTTCGGCGACGAGGTCGCGCGCCTGAGTGGCGCTGGCGAGCGCTTGGTCGAGTGCCTTGCGCGAGCGGGCGAGGCCGTTGAGGTCGGTGGCGGAGTCTTCAACTTCGCGCAGGGCGACGAGCAGCGTGTTCTTGTAGTTCGCCAGTGCCTCGTCGCGTTGGCTGATCGCGGCATCCAATGCGGCCCGGTTGCGTCCGGCGTTGAACACGGGGGCGGTGACACCTGCGCCGAGCGAGAGCACGCGGTTCTGCCAATCGAGGAAATCGCGGGGTTCGAGCGATTCGAAGCCACTGGTGGCGGTGAGGCGGAAATCCGGGTAGAACGCGGCTTCGGCCACGCCGATGCGCGCGTTGGCGGCGCGCAGGTCGCTGGTGGCGGCGCGCACGTCGGGTCGGCGTGCCAGCACCTCGGCGGGTAGGCCCGCGCGGAGTTGAGGGAGCGGTTTGGTCGTTCCGGCCTTGTCGGGACGGAAGTCAGACGGTCGTGTGCCGCAGAGCACGGCGAGCGCGTGTTCCGCGGCACCGCGCTGGCGATCGACGCGGGCGAGGTCGGCGGTGGCAAGTTCGAGCTCGGTGTTTGCCTGATGAGTGGCGATGCCATCGGCGAGCCCGGCCTCCGCCTTGCTGGTGAGCAGCTCGAGCGTGCGGCGTCGGCTCGCGATTGTTTCCTTGAGAATCGCCTGCTGATCCTCGAGTCCGCGCAGAAGGAAATATTGGCGCGCCACTTCCGCGGCGATGCCGAGGCGGGTGGCGTCGGTGCGGGCGGCGGCCGCATCGGCGCTGGCGAGTGCGGCTTCAAGCGATCGGCGATTGCGGCCCCACAGATCGGCGTCGTAGGCAAGATCGAAGGTGCCGCGGTAGTTGCGCACTTCCGGGTCGATCGAAACGCCTTGAGGCAGCCTGCCGGAGATGGCCGATTCGGAACTGCGGTCGATGCCGCTTTGGGCATTGAGGTCGAGTGTGGGGAAGAGGCGGGCGCGATCGACGCCGACGAGGGCGCGCGCGGTCTTCATCCGTTCGCGGGCGGCGGTGAGATCCTGATTTGCTTCGAATGCGCGATCGACGAAGCGGTTCAGCACGGGATCCTGGAAGAGCTTCCACCAATCGTCGGGCAGCGGGGCATCCGCAGTCGCGCGGGTTTCCTTCCACTGTGTGCCGCCGCTGAATCCCGGCAGGGCGAAATCCGGTCCGAGCGTGCAGGCGGATCCGGCGAGCAGGGCGATCGGGGTGATGAGGCGTGCGGGGGTCATGGCTGCGGGGCTTCGATGAAGACATCCACTTGTTGCCCGACATAGACTGGGGTATCCGCCGGTTTGTCGAATGCGAAGATCACTTGGAGCACGCGGGTGTCGACGCGCTCGGTCGAGGCACCGGTGAGCGAGACCTTGGGGATGACGAATGGCTCGAGGCGGATGAATTCCAGCGGCATGCGCACCTGGGGGTCGCCCTTGAGGCTGGCCATGCCGCGTTGGCCTGGCCGGATGCGCGTGGCGTTTTGCTCGTCGACGTCGGCGCGGATCTGCAGGCGGCTCGTGTCGCCGAGGATCAACGCCGGGTCTCCGGCGATGGCGGCTGCGTATTCGCCGGGGCGGATGTTGCATTGGATCACGGTGCCGGCGCGCGGCGCGCGGACGGTGAGTCGTTCGATGAGCAGTTGCGTGGCGTGCAGATCGCTCTCGGCGGCGGCGGTCTCGGCGCGTGCCGCGGCGACCTGTGCCTCGGCGAGGGCCGCATCCTGACGCTTGTTTTCCAGATCCTCGACACTCACGGCGCGCGGATCCGCGAGGGCTTCGAGTCGCGCGAGTTGCGCGCGTGTCTTGGCGAGCTGCGCGACCGCGACCTCGACCGACGCCTTGGCGACACCGATGCGCGCCTGCTGTGCGTGTTCTTGCGCGCGCAGTTCGCGGTCGTCGATGCGGAACAAGGGATCGCCTGCTTTGACCGGATCATTCACCTGGACGCGCAGCTCGCTGACGATGCCCGCCTGCGGCACACCGACGGCGATGTTTTCGCTGAGTGCCTCGATGATGCCCGTTGCGGAAACCGACGAGGTCCAGGGTTTGGCCGCGGGTGGCAATGGCGGGTCGCCGACGGCGGGCATGCGTTTGGCAGCCTGCAATCGCGAGATGCCGGTGATGGCGACGAGCCCGGCAATCGAGGCGACGATCGTGGCGTAGCGGAGGATGAGGCTGAGGAGTGTCATTGGAATGGCGTGATGGATCGTTGTGGAGAACTGGGGGGGATCAAGCGGATGACACGGCATGGGCGTGTTCGTGGATGAAGTGCGGCGGTTCGGTGCGAGGTTGCAGTGTTTCCTCGATGATTTCGCCGTCGTCCATGCGGGCGATGCGGTCGGCGTAGGAAAAAATCCGGTTGTCGTGGGTGACGATGATCACCGCGCGGTCGGGTGACCGAGCGACGTTGCGGAAGAGTTCGAGCACGATCTCGCCGTTGCGGGCGTCGAGGGCGGCGGTGGGTTCGTCGCAGATGACGAGTGGCGGTTCGTGGACGAGGGCGCGGGCGATTGCGACGCGTTGTTGTTCGCCGCCGGAGAGTTTCAGCGGTCGTTCGCGCCAGCGCGCGCCGAGCCCGACGCTTTCTAGCGCCGCGCGGGCGCGATCGACCGCCTCGGCGGTGCGCGATCCGCGGATGAGCAGCGGCACTGCGACATTCTCGGCGATGCCGATCGTCGGAATCAGGTTGAATTGCTGGAAGATGAACCCGATGTGCGCGGCGCGGAAGCGGGTGAGGTCGGCATTGCGCATGGCGTGCACCGGCTTGCCAAACACGTCGATTTCGCCCGACTCGACGCGCAACGTGCCGGCGATCGCGCTGAGCAGCGTGGTTTTGCCGCATCCCGACGGGCCGACGAGCATCAGGATCTCGCCGGCGAATGCCTCGAGCGACACATTCTTGAGCGCGTGGATGCGGGTTGGCCCCGTGCCGAAGTGCTTGTCCACCGCGCGCACGGTCACCACGCGTCTGCCGGTTTGCTCATTCATGCGCGGAAGACCATGGCGGGTTCGTAGGCGCTGAGGCGGATGATGCCGAGCAGCGCGGCGATGAAGCAGATCGTCTGGATGATGCCGAATGCGGCGACGGGGATCTGCCACGGCATCATGAACGGCGGTTGCTGGTTTTGGATCGCGATGTAGGCGAAGCCCGAGCAAACGAGCAGGCCGATGCCGAAGCCGATCATGCCGACCGTGGCCGACTGGATCAGCAGGATCAGGCTGAGCCGCGGGTTGCTCATGCCCATCGCCTTGAGCGCGCCGAGGTGGCGGATGTTGTCGAGTACGAAGGCGTAGAACGTCTGGCAGGAGATCGCGATGCCGACGATGAGGCCGATGATCACGGTGGTGCCGAAGGAGACCGGGATGCCGGTATTCCGCACGTACCACCAGATGGTCGATGTGTTGAAGTCGTTCGGGTTGTCGCCGAATCCCTCGTTGACGAATGCGCGCAATCCGGTGGTCTGTGAGATCTCCACCGCCGCCTGTGACGGGGTGAGGCCATCCGCCGATGCGGCAATCACTGCGGAGAGCATCTTTCGCGAGGCAGGTGTGTACTGCAGGGCACGCTCATAGGTGGTCCAGACGTAAGGTCCGCCGGTGAATGATCGTTTGGCGTCGCAGATGCCGACCACGCGGGCCTCGATGTCGTTGATTTCGAAGCGGTCGCCGACTCGGATCGGCCGGTCCGGAGAACGGGCGAGACGCGTCACCGCAAGTTCGTCGATGATCACGGTGTTGGGCAGGCGGAGGTCTTCGATGTTGCCTTCGATCATGCGCCCGGGCGAACCGGCGAGCGAGGCGGAGTCGATACCGAGCAGTTGCACCGTCTTGTAGCTGCCGTCGTCGAGCCGGACGCGCTGGATGCCCGAGTAGAGCGGCATCGCCCACTTGACTCCGGCCACTGAACGCACGCGGGCGACATCGGTGTCGCGCAGCGGGTTGGTTTCATTGATTTGTTCGACGCGTTCCTCGACGACGAAGATCGGTGCGCCGACGTTGCTGAGGGTCGAGGTGGTCCAGCTCATCAGGCCGCAGAACACCGAGGCCTGTTGAACGATGAGGAAAGTGGCGAAGAACAGCCCGACCACCAGCATGAGATACTTCGCCGTGTCCCCGAAGAGCATCTTGAGGGCGAGGCGGAGCATGCGCCGAGCATCGGATCGGAACCCCTGGGGTTCAAGTGCCAAGCATCACAAACCGCCGATGGGTCAAGCCCGCTCCAACCTGGCGGCAAAGGCGCCGTCGGTGTGATCGGCAAACGGCAATGCACGTCGCGTTCCGGCGAGCTGGAGATCCGGATGGTCGGCAAGAAAGGATTCGATCACCGCATCGTTTTCCTCCTGTTCGATGGAGCAGGTCGAATAGACGATGCGTCCACCGGATTTCAGACAGGGCAGGGCATGGTTGAGAATGCGCAGTTGCGTGGCGCGCAGGGCATCGAGGTCGGCGCGTTGCAGACGCCAGCGCACGTCGACCCGTCGGCGGATCACGCCGGTGTTCGAGCACGGCACGTCGAGCAGGATGCCATGGAAGCGGCCGTGCCAATCCGCGGGCGCAGGGGTGGTCCAATCGTGTGCGGCAATCGTGGCTTCTCCGGCGTGGAGGCGATCGAGGTTTTCGCGAAGCCGCGGCAGGCGTTTGTCGTTCGAGTCGGTGCAGACGAGTCCGCGTGACGACCCTGATGCGGCGGCGATGAGGAACGCCTTGCCGCCGGGCGCGGCGCAGGCATCGAGGATGGCTTCGCCTGGTCGCGGATCGAGCAGCTCGACGGCATGGCGGGTGGCCGGGTCCTGGATGTAGATCGATCCTGCGGCGAGCAAATCATGGGGTGGCGGACCGTCGAGGCGGAAGAACCCCGGTGTATCGTCGATCGGGACGCCCGGTGGTGGCGGTGCCGACGGTGCGAGCGGATTGACGCGGCAGAAGACGTCCGACGGGCGGTTGTTCCATTCCATCAACGCCAGTGCCTGATCGGCTCCAAACGCGGTTTTCCAGCG
>VHCM01000114.1 GCA_016871685.1 Verrucomicrobiota bacterium | reverse complement strand
GCATCCTGCTCGTGACGGGCCCCACCGGATCGGGCAAGACCACCACGCTCTACGCTTGTCTCAACGTCATCAACCGGCCCGACCGCAAGATCATCACCGTCGAGGATCCCGTTGAATACGAACTGCCGGGCATCAACCAGGTCATGGTCAAGACCGATATCGGCATGACCTTCGCCGCGGCACTGCGCGCCATGCTGCGCCAGGCACCCAACATCATCATGATCGGGGAGATCCGCGATGCGGAAACCGCCAACATCGCCATCAACGCCTCGCTCACCGGCCACCTCGTCTTCTCCACCCTCCACACCAACGACGCACCCTCTGCGGTCGCCCGTCTGGCGGACATCGGAGTCAAACCCTTCCTCATCGCCTCAGCGGTGCGCGCGGTTCTCGCCCAGCGTCTCGTGCGCAAACTCTGCCCGCAATGCAAAACCCCCTCGGTTCTCAGCGACAAGGAAATGCGCGCGCTATCGATCGACCCGTCACGCGTCTCCGCCGAAGCGACGATCTTCGGTCCCGGCGGCTGCGAGAAATGCCGCAACGGCGGCTACCGTGGACGCATGGGCATCTTCGAGTTGTTCCTGATCGATGACGAAGTCCGCCAGATGATCAACACCGGACTCACCACCACCCAGCTCCGCCGCCGCGCCCGCGAACTCGGCATGCGCACGCTGCGCGAGGACGGCATCCGCAAGGTGCTTGCGGGCCTGACCTCTGCCGACGAAGTCATGCACGTCACCATGGGCGACGCAGGCTGATCCTTGTTTCAACCAACCGTTTCCACCTTTCCAAAACGATTTCCATTCCCAGCTCATGAACGACCGGCAGATCATCGAACTTTTCGAGGCCCGCGGCCTCGTCGACACATCACTCGGTCAGGACATCCTCGACGAAATCAACCATAGCGGAAAAGACATCGGCGAGGTGCTCGCGGACTTCCAGGTCATCCAGACCCGCGACGACATGTGGCCGGTGATCGCCTCGGAACTCGGCACGCAGGTCGTCGATATCCGGAATTGGACGCCGCCGGAGGCTCTGCTCGCCCTGGTGCCGGCCGGCACCGCCCGCCTCCACGGCGCGCTGCCCGTCCAATTCGACGATCACGGACTGCATGTCGCATTGGTCGATCCGCTCAATCCGCAGACCGTCGAAGACCTCCGTTTCGCACTTGGTCGCGAAATCCACGTCGTCGTCGCGCCGGACTACCTCGTCGAGACGAAAATCAACGAGTGCTACGGCGGCGAGGCCAAGGCGATGGAGGATATCCTCAGCCAGTTCGAATTCGGCGGGGCCGCCGACGGCTCCCACGACCTCGAGGCGGAGGCGAATTCCGCGCCCATCATCCGCTACGTCGATCTCGTCCTCTACCAGGCGATCAAGGAAAAGGCGTCGGACATTCACTTCGAGCCGTTCGAAAAGGATTTCAAGATCCGCTACCGCGTCGACGGCGCCCTCTATGAAATGGCACCGCCGCCACCGCACCTCGCGCTGCCCATCCTGTCGCGCGTCAAGGTGATGGCCAACATGAACATCGCCGAGCGCCGCGTGCCGCAGGACGGCCGCATCGTCAAACAAGTCGGCGAACGCCAGGTCGACATGCGCGTTTCCTCGCTACCCACCCAGCACGGCGAATCCATCGTGCTGCGTGTGCTCGACCGCTCGTCGGTCAACCTGTCGCTCGAGAATCTCGGACTTCCGGAACACATCTACGATTACATCACCGAAACCATCGAGAAACCCAACGGCATCTTCATCGTCACCGGCCCCACCGGGGCGGGCAAGACCACCACCCTCTACGCCGCCCTGCGCCGCATCAACACGATCGATGCGAAACTTCTCACCGCCGAGGACCCGGTCGAATACGATATCGACGGTATCATCCAGATCCCGATCAACGAAGCGATCGGATTGGATTTCCCCCGCGTGCTCCGCGCCTTCCTCCGCCAGGACCCGGACCGCATCATGATCGGCGAGATGCGCGACAAGGAAACCGCCACCATCGCCATCCAGGCGGCGCTTACCGGACACCTCGTGCTTTCCACCCTCCACACCAATGATGCGCCGGGTGCCGTCACCCGCCTGATCGACATGGGCTGTGAGCCGTTCCTCGTCGCCGCCTCTCTCGAAGGCGTACTCGCCCAGCGCCTCGTCCGCACGATCTGCAAGGACTGCAAGTCTCCCTACGAGCCCACTGAAGCCATCCTCAGCCAGCTCGGAGTCTCGCCGCACGAACTCGGCGACAAACAATTCCACACCGGTGCCGGTTGCGACAGTTGCGGCCAGACCGGCTATCGCGGCCGCCGCGGACTCTACGAACTCCTCAACATCACCGAGCCGATCCGCGAACTGATCACCGGCCGCGCACCCTCCGTCGTCATCAAGCAAAAAGCGGTCGAACTCGGGATGAACACGCTCCGCGAGGACGGGCTCCGCAACATCTACCAGGGCGCCACCACCATCGAGGAGGTCCTCAAATACACCTAATCCCGGGACGTCCGGGCCTTGTGGTCACAGCCGAAATTCCAGCTTCCCACCCCGGCCGTTTTCCGGTTTGCTGATCCAGTCATCGCTTCCCAACCCGAGTTTTCCACATGCCTAATTTCCAATACACCGCACTCGACGCCAAAGGCGAGCAGATCAACGGCGTGGTTCCCGCCGCGACGGAAGCCGATGCGATCCAGCAGCTCCGCAGCCAAGGACTCTACCCGACCCAGATCCAGGAGGAAGGGAAGGGGGGCAAGGCCAGGGCCGGCGCGTCGGCGAAGGGCAAAGCCGCCGCCAAAGGCAAGCCGCTGAAAAGCCTCCTTGGCGGCCGCGTGAAACCGAAGAACCTGATGATCTTCACGCGCCAGATCGCGACGCTCATCGACTCGGGCCTGCCGCTGCTGCGCAGCCTCACCGTGCTCGAAAAGCAGGAGCCCAACCCGGTGCTCAAGTCGACCATCAACAACCTTGCGGAAAGCGTCCAGGGCGGATCGACCTTCTCCGAGTCTCTGGCGATGCACCCACGCATCTTCAACAAGCTCTACGTCAACATGGTGAAGGCCGGCGAGCTCGGCGGTGTGCTCGAAATCGTGCTCAAGCGCCTCGCGGAATACGAGGAGAAGGCCCAGAAACTGAAGAACAAGATCGTGTCGGCGATGGTCTATCCGGTGATCGTCATGTTCATCGCGGTCGCCATCCTCATTTTCCTGATGGTCTTCATCGTCCCCAAATTCAAGGAGATGTTCGCCAGTACTGACCAAGAGCTGCCACTCATCTCGCAAATCGTCTTCGGCACCTCGGAATTCTTCCTCTCCCGGCCGCTCTTCCTGCCGAACATCGTCTTCGTCTTCATTGCCTTCGGGATTCTCGCCTTTCTCTTCAACATCTGGGGCAACACCAAGGGCGGACGCCAGACGATCGACGCCCTCAAACTGCGCCTACCGATCCTCGGGGATATCCAACGCAAGAGCGCTGTTTCGCGGTTCTCCCGCACGCTTGGAACCCTCGTCACCTCGGGCGTGCCCATCCTGCAGGCGCTCAACATCACTCGCGACACCGCCGGCAACGTCGTGCTCTCGCAGGCGATCGAGAAAGTTCACGAAGCCGTCAAGGAGGGCGAGACCATCGTCACCCCGCTGCAAGCATCGGGCGTGTTTCCCACCATGGTCATCTCGATGGTCGATGTCGGCGAAGAAACCGGCCAGCTTCCCGAAATGCTCCTGAAGGTGGCCGATGTCTATGACGACGAAGTCGACAACGCCGTCACGTCTCTCACCTCGATTCTCGAGCCCATCATGATCGTGATCCTCGCGCTCATCGTGGGATCGGTGGTCTTCGCCCTGTTCCTCCCGCTCATCAAGATGATCTCGACGATGGGCAACCAGTGAAGCCCCGGCTTCGCCCAACGCCCCGGAGATCGATCCGTATCAAGCCATGAACCGCCAGCCTCATCAAGCCGTCCGCGGATTCACCTTGGTCGAGCTGATCGCGGTGATCACGATCATCATCCTGCTCGCAGGCTTGGTGGTCGGAGGCATCTCCTACGTCAGGGACCGCCAGGACCGCGAGAAGGCCAAAGTCCAGATCGCGCTGCTCTCCCGCGCCATCGAGGAATACAAGCTCGACATGGGGGTGTATCCGCCGTTCGAAACGCAGGACACGCCCGCCGCCGGCGATATTTCCGAGGAGCTGTACACCGCGCTCTTTTACGAGGGATATCAGGCATCGGAATCCTCAGGGACTACAACCGCTCCGGAAAAAGCATCCAAAATCTATCTCGCGGAACTCGATCCCACCACATCCAGACAAGGCTGGGTGAAAAAGAGCACCGGCGGCTCGCCCGATCCCGATTTGAAAATCACCGATCCGTGGGGCAATCCCTACTATTACCGCAAAGGCAGCAATGCGGAGAATCCGGATTTCGATCTTTGGTCGGCCGGCAAGGACGGCAAGACCAACCCCGCGAACTCCGACCTCAGCAATGAAGACAATCGCGACGACGTCAGGAATTTCTGAAATTGCCGCTGGCATCGTGTCCTCCGCGGATTGGCTGGCTGCTAGGAATTTGCTTTTGGGGTGAAGGCCGTTGAAAGAGCCGGTGGCCGGACCGGAGGCGGGGAAAAGGGGGTTGGCCGATGTCCTCGTCTTCAACGGCGCGGGGATGGAGCCTTGGCTCGATGACCTCATCAAACAAGCAGCCAAGAAAAACCTTAAGAAAGTCGATCTCTCCACCGGCATCACCCTTCTCGGCGGCTCCACTTCCCTTGATGGCGATGACCATCATCACGATCACGGCGACCATTCAAACTGCGACCACGGCGAACACAATCCTCACTTCTGGCTCGATCCCGTCCTTGCGATCCAGCAAGTCGAAACGCTGCAGGAGGCACTTATCTCTGCCGACCCCGAAGGCGCCGGGATCTATCAGAGAAACGCCGAGGACTACATTGCCAGACTCCGCGCCCTCGATACCGAGTTCCAAAACATTCTCGGCCCGCTACCGGGCAAGAAACTCGTCACCTTTCACGACGCTTTTCCTTACCTTGCCAAACGCTACGGTCTGGAAATGGTCGGATATCTTTCCAGATTTCCCGAGCGGGATCCCGCACCCGCCGAACTGGCCGCTCTCATCGATGGCATCCGCGAGCATGAGGTGAAAGTCCTCTTCACGGAGGCCGGCTACGAGCCCGCACTGCTCCAACGCGTCGCCAAGGACACCGGAGCAAAGGTTTCCACGCTCGACACCCTCGAAGTCGGTGAACTCGGTCCCGATGCCTATCTCAAGGGCATGCAGAAAAACCTCGAAGCCCTCCGCACCGCCTTCGCCCAATGACACCCGACATTCCACTTCTCGAAGCCCGTTCGCTCAGCCTGCGCTATGGCACGCGCGAAGTCCTCAGCGACTTCTCTTGCACCATCGATCAAGGAGAACTGTTAGGCATCAGCGGCCCCAATGGCTGTGGAAAAACCACCTTGCTGAAAGCCTTGCTGGGCATTCATCGCCCCGCCTCCGGCAAGATCCTCCGCCACACTCTCGCCAAAAATCCCGGCTACGTGCCTCAGCACGCGCCGATCGACAAAAACTTCCCGCTCACCGCCTCCGAGTATCTCGCCATCCACTGCCAAAGCCGTATCCCGTGGATCGGCGGCATCCCGCGCAAGCTCCGCCACGGCATCTGCGGAAAACTCGACTGTCTCGGCATCTCCCATCTCGCGAATCGCCAGCTCGGCGCACTCTCCGGCGGAGAACTCCAACGCGTCCGCATCGCCGCCGCCCTGCTCGATGAGCCAAAACTGCTCATGTTAGATGAGCCCTCCAGTCATCTGGACTCCGCCGCGACCGGGAGCCTCAAGCAGCTCCTTCTCCATCTCCACAAGGAACACTCGCTCACTTTGTTGGTTGTTTCCCACGACACAGCATTTCTGAAGGGTCTGACCACCCGCTGCATCGATCTCAGAGCCATCGCAGAGATATGCAGTCCCAGTCCGTCATGGGAAACCTCTGCCTCGCCCCTAACTACCAGCGCTCTATAAGCGGCTTCGTGGGCTCTTTTACC
>VHCM01000113.1 GCA_016871685.1 Verrucomicrobiota bacterium | reverse complement strand
GACCGGGAGATGCGGAAGCGGCCGACGGGTGTGCGCAGGCTGCCTTCCTTGAATCCAGTTCCTTTCGCGGAGGTGGAAACCGGAAATCGCGCGATGATTTCCGATGCTTCAAGCACCCGCAGTTCTTGATCGTCGATGGAGACTTCGATGGAGCGTCGGCGGTTCATGGTGATGAGAGGACGAGCAGCGCGTTGTGGCCACCCATCGCATGCGACAGCTTCGCGACTGGCCCGGACGCCGCAAGCGATTGATCCGGCAGGATGAATCCCGGCGGCGCGGTGAGCCCAGGAGGATTCGGCGGAAGGCGGCGATCCCGCAGGAACGCGGCGAGGATCACGCTCTCGAGCAGGCCACTCGCGCCAATCGTGTGACCCGTGAACGGTTTGAGAAGATGCAGGGTCGGCTTCTTTCCCGAAAAGACCCGCCCCAGCGCGGCTGGATCGGCCACCCGCTGCACCGCGGTGCCCGTGGCATGCGGAGAAACAGCGGCAGGCCACATGTCGGCATCCGCAAGCATCTTGAACAATGTTGGCGTGAGTCCTCCATCCGCCGGAATGCCGAGCGGATCACAGGCGTCCGCATTGCATCCGTAATGAACCAGCCGCACATATCCTTGTGCATGGGATTCGATCGCGATCGCGGCGGCACCTTCCGCGGGAATGAATCCATCCGTCGAGGGATGATATGGATCGGCCACCGCCGATTTCGAAAGCATCCCGGAATCGGCGTAACTGTCGAGCAGTGTTGGCACCAACGGCAGATCCACCGCGACGGCGAGAGCCCTGGCTGCCGCACCGGCGCGCACCAACATCATCGCGAGACCGACCGCATCCAGCCCTGCCGCACAGCCGCTGGCCAGGACATGGTTGGGACCGGTGATGCCGAGTTCGATGCTGATCGCCGATGCTGGCTCGCTGTGAATCGTGTTGCTGGCACGCATCTGCCTGAAGGGTCGGCGACCCGGCCACGGCGACAACCAGCCCGCGGCATTTCCCCGGCTGGTGCCCACCACGAGCGCCGCGTCGCGTAGCTCGTCGGACGACCAGCCAGCCTCCGCCACCGCACTGCGCGCGACATGCAAGGCCGCCATCGTCACGGGACTCCACTTGCGGTGGATCAGCAAATCCCGATTGGCAATCCAGCCCGCTGGCACCCCGGCATGCGGACTGTCGCACCCAAGCAGCTCACCCAACGGACGAAACCGCCGTGAACCTGCGAGGATCCCATCCGCATGATCACCCGGATCTGCGCCCAGAACGGAAAGCGCTCCCAGACCGGTGATCGACAACGAAGGGATGCTCATCGGAAAATAGCGAAAGCTGAAGCCGCGAGATTGATGAACTCGCGTCAGGAGCCTGACCAGTTCAAACCGTGGAAACGAGCACAGGGCGCACAAGCCTGCTCGGACCCGCGGATTCAGCGAACCCGCAAACGAAGAAACCCTGAATCTCCCGACTGACCAGGCACGCCCATCCGCACCCGCTCGAATCCAGGTAGTGTCGCATGCGGCAAGACAACATCTCCGGAGAGGACGATCCATGGCGCCTTGAGATCGGGCGACCACTCGACCGCATAAGCGGATGCCCCCGACACCACGCGCCGGTTGTACAAAAAATTCCAACCGCCGTTGATGCGCTCCAATTCAGGAAGAAGCCGCGGATCCGCCACATGCGGCGATCCTCCCAATGCGTACTCGAGGCGGACCGAATGACCATCACCATCGAGGTCGGCGAGCCAGTCCGCCGGTGCTAGCGAACGCATGCCCAGATTGCGGTAGCTCCAAGCCTCGGTATCCACTTCGGCAGAGCTCATTCCGTACAGCGATGCGATTTCAGATGCCGACAGCGCGCGCGAATTAATTCGGACATCATCGATCGCTCCGGCGAAAAACCTGCCTTGAATGTCGCTGCCGATCCTCAACTCCACACCGCCACCGGTGTTGATAGGAGTGCTCTTCATATCGGCCACCGAGGTCTCCAGCACTCCGTCGATGTAAAAACGGGTATCTGTCACATCAGGAGTTCCATCGTTTTCCCAGACACAGGCGATGTGATGCCACTGCCCGTCATTCACGATCTTTGTCAGCTGCTTGTAGCCGCCGGAAACTTCGATGCGCGGCACCCCCGTCTGAACCATGAAATTCCACTTCATTCCGCTGGTAGTCGGCCCCCAGGCAATCACCGGCATATCACCTGTCGCAGTGGTGCGGATCCACGCGGCAAGCGTCCGCGGTTGCGTCCCGCTGATTCCGTCATCACCCGATACCAGGATGGCGTCATCCACCCCATCAAACCCGATCGCGGAGCCATGGCGACCAACGATCCACGGATCCTGCTGGAATCCAATCAACGAAGCCTGCCGACCTCCTCCCGCATCGGTCACAATGAATCCGGAGTCTTCATCCATCGGATACCATCGGTCTTCGTCGCGTGCGATCACCATGACCGTCACCACTGCAGTCGCCTTCGCCTCTCCATCGGTGATTGTGTAGGGAAACTGGTCCACCCCGAAGAACCCGCGTCGCGGAGTGTAGACCAGTTCATCTCCAGAAATCTTCACAGCACCTCCCGCCGCGCTGCCGACCGATTGGATTTCCAGACTGCTGCCGGAGTCGTTAGCAAGCGCCGTGATCCGGACCGCTTCGCCCTGTGCGGTCACCGATCCCACGGACTGGACCGAATCATTTTGAGCCGTCAACCCGATCACGGCCTCACCCGAGTCGAGGAAGTAGGCGGATGCCGGCACGGCTTGCTCGGCCAACTGCGGACCTGACCAACGGAAATCAAAAGCCGTGCCGCCAACGGCCCGCCGGATGCAGTGAATCTCGATCCAGTGCCTGCCTGCTTGGAGGGGAATCGTGCCCGAAGATCGGATCGTGCCGGAAAGATACCCGCGGTCGGCATCGATCAGCAAAGCCCGGTTCAGGCGGATGACTGCGGCTCCGTCCGTGTTCAACGAAAACGACCAGTCGCCGGTTGCCGGCACATCGAGCCATCCGCTGTAGCGCAGACCGGAAGCGCCTGCGGCAAGTGTCGGAAGAGAAGCAAACGACGTTGCCACCGGCACCTGCGCGTTGAAATCCGGCACCCATGGGTACTCACCAGCGAAAGCATGACAGGCAAGCCCTTGGCCACCGTCCGTCGGCGCGGATGCCGGAACCACGGCGGAATCATACGGGCGACTCACTCCACCCCCCGCCCTTCGCGACTGCAACACAAGCCGTTCAAAATCACCCTGGGCGGGAATCCCGGCAATCCCGACCCCCGCCAGATCGACAGCCTCCTTCGGGTCGTTGAGCGTGTCGTAAATGCGGAAGGAAGACGTCGCGTTCTGGATGTTGGCACGCACTCCCTTGTAGCGGCCGATGTACGCAAACTGCATTTCCCTGCGCAACAACCCGCGTCGCCAGCTTTCGAAATCCGCGAAGTTCGGTGTGGAACCACCCTCGTAAAACTCGGTGTAAACCAGACTTTCGCGCTGCGTCCCGACGCCGGTGAGCGTGGGAACCAGCGAGACACCATCGGAGCGCGCGGGTGCCGGCAACCCCGCGAGTTCGCAAAAGGTCGGCAACCAGTCATGTGCCTGCGACGGCTCGTCCGCGACAATCCCGGCGGGAATTCCGGCAGGCCAGCGCGCCAGTGTGGGCATCCGCACCCCGCCTTCCCAAATGTCGCGCTTCATGCCATCGAGCGGACCCCATGAGGCGAAAAACCGCGGGTCGTTTGTAATCGATCCGCCGGACCCCGATGCATTGTGCGGACCATTGTCGGAGGACAAGACAATCAACGTCTGGTCGTCGATCCCCAGATCTTCGAGCAGTTGGATCAGATCGCCAACGGCATCATCGAGACGCCTGACCTTGGTGGCGTAGCGCTTGGCATGATTCGGCCACGCCGTGCCACCGCTATCGATGGCGTTCGCATAATCAGGATGAATCCAGGAATCGATCGTGCCGGTCGCGGTGTTGATCGTCGGAGTCGCCGCATCGTTGTCGATTCCCAGCCATTGCACGCCACCATTCAAGCCGCCGCCGGACGGATAGGCCTGCGTGGGCACTTGCAACTGGGCATGCGGTGTGGTGTACGCGAGATAAAGAAAGAACGGGCGTGAGGCATCCGAAGCCCGCTGGTTGGTGATCCAGTGCTTGGCCCGCGCCGTCCACAGGTCGGTGGAATAACACTTGTGCAACTTTGTCCCGACATTGGTCGATCCATCCAGTAGCGAAACACCGCCCTCGGTCGGATAGTGACGGTGAGCCTCGCCATGATTGATGTGACCGAAGTAGAAATCGAACCCCCGGTTGAGCGGGTGACCGGGAAGACTGCCGCTTCCGGCGAGGCCCCACTTGCCGATCACCGCAGTGGCGTAACCAGCCTGCTGCATCACGGTGCCGAGCGTGTGATTGTTCTCGAGTTCTTTATCGAACTGGCTGTCGCGAACGTTGGCATGACCTTGGTGCACGCCGAGCAGCAGCGAGGCACGCGCCGGTGCGCAGACCGGTGCGGCGCAGTAATGACGCGTGAAGCGTAGTCCATCGGCCGCCATGCGGTCGAGCTGAGGCGTCGCGAACTTCCTGCCGTTAGTTCGCGCATTCTGCCAGTTCACTCCGAGATCACCATAGCCGAGATCATCGGCGAGAATGAAAATGATGTTGGGCCGCGGCGCGACATTGGCAACCGCCGCAGGGATCAGCGCGTAAGAAACCGCGACCAGCGCAATGGATCTGAATCGACTGATGGGAACAGGATAACCGGGGAATCATCAGCCGACAATGTTCAAATCAACCGTCATATCCGGCCCGGAACATACAGGCAAATCACCAAAATAAGGAATTGAGTCGCGCATCCAATTCATCGAAAACCTCCGCAGATGAAGATCCTCGTGGTGGGCAAGGGCGGCAGGGAACACGCGCTGCTCAGGGCGTTTGCCGATTCGCCTTCCAAACCGGAGTTGTTCTGCCACCCCGGCAGCGATGCGATCGCGGAGATCGCCACCCGCGTCGATGCCACGGACCTGCCGACGCTCGTCGATTGGATGACACGGCATTCGATCGACCTCTGCGTGGCCGGCGAGGAAAGCTGTCTGGTCGAGGGCATCGGTCTCACCAACCTCTGCCAATCGTCGGGCATTCCGTGCTGGGGTCCGCCAAAGGAAACCGCGCGGCTCGAAGCCAGCAAGCAATTCGCCAAGGAGTTCATGCTCCGGCACGGCATCCCCACCGGCAGTTCAACACTGGTTTCCTCAGTCGAGGAAGGAATGGCGGCGATCGGCGGGCATTACCCGACTGTCCTGAAATTCGACGGACTCGCCGCCGGCAAAGGCGTGGCGGTTTGCCAGAACGCATCGGAAGCCAAGGAGTTTCTCGAAGAAGTGTTCGAGAAACGACGCTTCGGAGACGGCCGGGTGTTGGTCGAGGAATTTCTCGAGGGCCCCGAGCTTTCGCTGATTGCCACGGTCGTCGATGGACGGGCGCTTCCTCTGGTGCCGGCCCGCGATTACAAGCGCGCGCTGGATGGTGATCGCGGATCGAACACCGGCGGCATGGGCGCGGTCGCATCGAGGGATCTCGTCGATGCGGAAACACTCTCGCGCATCGAACGGGAGATCGTTCGCCCCACCGTCAACGGCTTGGTTTCCGACGGCTTGCCGTATCGCGGGTTTCTTTACTTCGGCCTAATGCTCACGCCGGACGGCCCGAAGGTGATCGAGTACAACTGCCGCTTCGGCGATCCGGAATGCCAGGCAGTGATGCCGCTGCTGCGCGGGGACCTCGCGGCATTTTGTCTCGACGGAGCGATGGGCCGCTTCAATGCCGACCGGATTTCGTTCGCCCACGGCTGGAGCGTCTGCGTGGTGCTCGCCTCGGCCGGCTATCCGGCGACGTCGCGGAACGGCGATCCAATCAGCGGACTGGACGGGCTGACGGGAGTCGTCGTGATTCATTCGGGCACCCGCCGCGGCCCGGACGGCCGCTGGAAAACCTGCGGCGGACGCGTCCTCGCGGTGGTGGCCACCGGCTCGACGCGTGATTCCGCGGTCGCGGCGGCCCATGCTGCGGCGGACCGGATCCGATTCGACGGCTTGCAACGCCGCCGCGACATCG
>VHCM01000112.1 GCA_016871685.1 Verrucomicrobiota bacterium | reverse complement strand
CAAGGCCAAAAAGCCCGGCGGGAAAGCGTCGAAGAAGTCGGCGAAAAAAGCGGCAGGCAAGCCCAAGGCGGCGAAAGCCCCCGGCAAAGCGGCCAAATCGGCGAAAAGCGGTGCCAAGGGCGGACGCGGTTCGCGCTACAGCGCAGACTTCAAACGCGAGGTGGTGGATTTCGTGAACAGCCACAACGCGGCGAACGGTCGTGGCGGACAGAGCGCGGCCTCGCGCAAGTTCAAGGTCTCGATCCTGACGGTGTCCTCGTGGCTCAAGAAAGGTGGAGCGAAGGTCAAGCCGGGCCGCAAGGTTGCATCGGCAAAAGCCGCCACCGGCAAAGGCAACGCAGGTCTCGCTGCCAAGGTGAAGTCGCTGATCCAGCTCGGAGCCGAGGTTCGCAAGGCGGAAGCCAATGTGGAGCAACTTCGCGCGAAGTATGATGCGCTTTCCGCATCGATCCGCTCATCGATCTGATCTCCATTCGAGGAAATTTACGTTTTTCCAGCGCCGCTCCTCCGGGAGCGGCGTTTTTTTTCTTTCCACGGGAGAATGATCCCCGGTTTGTGCGGTGCCATGATAGTCGGCCCGTCCGATCCCGGTCATTCACACTGGTGACGCATCACCATGACACATGCGTGCGCATGTCCATCCAGCGCATGCTCTCACCTTCGAAGGCGAAGCGTCCGTGGAATGTCGTGTCGGCAAGCAGCAACGGCAACCAGTGGCGGTCGTCCTCCCACATCCGGTGGTAGGGGATGGCATTGACAGACATCCACAGCGGCACCGCTTCCTCGGTTTCGGTCGGCTCGCCCACGTGGTCTTCCGCGCGAAAGACGTGACAGAGGATGTGCGGGCAATCGGTCATGGAAAACCAAAGCTCGCCGATTTTGCGGATGTCCGTCGGCGTGATGCAGAGTTCCTCCTGGACTTCGCGCACGGCGGATTCCAGCGGCGTTTCACCGGGATCGATCTTGCCGCCAGGTCCGTTGATCTTGCCTGCTCCGAGGCCGCGCTTTTTCTCAATAAGCAGGATGCGGCCGTCCTTCACCACGAAGACGAGCGTCGCATGGATTTCCGCGCGCCATTGATCCCAATCGACCTGTGTGACGGACGCATTCATGCTCCACGGTCCGCGGCTTCCGCGTAGGCCTCGACGCTGTCGCAGGTGCAGACGAGGTTGCGATCACCGTGCACGTTGTCGATGCGCCCGACGGATGGCCAGAACTTGTGGTTTCTCAGGTAGGGCAGCGGGTACGCCGCGCGGGTGCGGCTGTACGGCCGGTCCCATGTGTCGGCGGTGACCAACGAGGCGGTGTGCGGCGCGTGTTTGAGGGGGTTGTGGTCGCGGTCCGACCTGCCCTCGATGATGTCGGTGATTTCGCCGTGGATGGAGATCATCGCATCGCAGAACCGGTCGAGCTCGGTCTTGGATTCCGATTCGGTCGGCTCGATCATCAACGTCCCTGCGACCGGCCAGCTCATGGTTGGCGCGTGGAACCCGTAATCCATCAAGCGTTTGGCGACGTCTTCGACGGTCACGCCGCTGAGGTCGGAGAGCGGGCGCACGTCGATGATGCATTCGTGGGCGACGAGTCCGTCGTTGCCCGAGTAGAGGACCGGGAAATACGGGGCGAGCCGCTTCGCCATGTAGTTGGCGTTGAGGATCGCCACTTCGGTGGCCTGCTTGAGCCCGTCGCCTCCCATCATCGCGATGTACATCCAGGAGATCGTGTTGATCGAGGAGCTGCCCCACGGCGCGGAGCCCACAGTTCCGTCGGTGCTTTCCAGTTCGCGGTGTCCGGGCAGGAAGGGGACCAGCTGGCTGGCCACGCCGATCGGGCCGACGCCGGGTCCACCGCCGCCGTGCGGAATGCAGAACGTCTTGTGCAGGTTGAGGTGGCACACGTCTGCGCCGATTAGGCCGGGGCTGGTGAGGCCGACCTGCGCGTTCATGTTGGCACCGTCCATGTAGACCTGGCCGCCGCGCTCGTGGATGATGCAGCAGATGTCGCGAATGGTGGCTTCGAACACGCCGTGGGTCGATGGGTAGGTGACCATTAGCGCCGAAAGGTTGGCAGCGTGCTTGTCGGCCAGCGCCTCGAGGTCGGCGACATCGATGTTGCCGGAGTCGTCACATTTGACGCCGACCACCTTCATGCCGGCCATCACGGCGGATGCCGGGTTGGTGCCGTGCGCGGAAACAGGGATGAGGCAGATGTCGCGGTGTCCTTCGCCGCGCGAGAGATGGTAGCGGCGGATGGCGAGCAGCCCGGCGTATTCCCCTTGGGATCCCGCGTTGGGTTGCAGTGACACGGCGGCGAATCCGGTGATTTCCGCGAGCCAGGATTCGAGTTGCGACAACATCCCGCGGTATCCCTGGCTCTGCTCTGCAGGGATAAACGGGTGCAACGCACCGACCTCCGGCCAGCTCAATGGCATCATCTCGGAGGTGGCGTTGAGTTTCATCGTGCACGAACCGAGAGCGATCATCGATTCGTTCAGCGCGAGGTCCTTCGACTCGAGACGCTTGATGTAGCGCAGCATCTCGGTTTCCGAGTGATGGGAGTTGAACACCTTCTGCGGGAGGATCTCGTCGCCGCGCAGCAATCCCGCGGGGAGCGCCGCTGCCTCGGCCGCGGAATCGAATGCGGTGCCGAACGCGCGGCAGATCGATTCGAGATCCGCCTCGACGGTGGTTTCGTCGAGCGAGATGCCGACGTGATCCCCGTCGATGCCGCGGAGGTTGATGCCGAGCTGCACGGCCTTGGCGCGGATGGAGTCGGCTTTGCCTGGCGTGACGGCGACGAGGGTGTCGAAATACGGTCCGTCCTCGAGGGTGATGCCGGATTTGGCGAGCGAGGCGGCGAGTCGCGAGGTCATCGTCCGCACGCGGCGCGCGATGGCGCGCAGGCCGTCGGGTCCGTGATAGACGGCGTACATCGAGGCCATCACGGCGAGGAGCACCTGTGCCGTGCAGATGTTCGACGTCGCCTTGTCGCGGCGGATGTGTTGCTCGCGGGTTTGCAGCGAGAGCCGGTAGCCGGGTTTGCCCGAGGCATCCACCGACACGCCGATCAGGCGGCCGGGCAGCTTGCGTTTGAGCGCGTCGGTGCAGGCCATGAATGCGGCATGCGGTCCGCCGAATCCCATCGGCACGCCGAATCGTTGCGACGAGCCGATGCAGATGTCCGCTCCGAAAGATCCCGGCGGCACGAGCAAGGTGAGCGCCAGCAGGTCGGCCGCGACAATGCATGTCGCACCGGCGGCTTTCGCCTTGGCGAAGAACGACGTGAACTCATCGATGCGGCCGCGGCTGTCGGGGTATTGGACGATCACCGCGAACAGACTGCCGTCGGTGGGGGGCTCGAATGTGCGCCAGTCGCCGCTGGTCACGGCGATGCCGAGCGGTTCGGCGCGGGTCCTGACCACGTCGATCGTCTGAGGATGACAGCGGTCGGAAACGAAGATCGTCCTGCCCTTGGGTTTGCCGGACAGCGCGAGGCTCATCGCTTCCGCGGCGGCCGTGCCTTCATCGAGAAGCGATGCGTTGGAAACATCGAGCCCGGTGAGCCCGGTGATCATCGTCTGGAAGTTGAGCAGCGCCTCGAGCCGACCCTGCGCGATTTCCGCTTGGTAGGGCGTGTACGCGGTGTACCAGCCGGGGTTTTCGAGGATGTTCCGCTGGATCACACTAGGCGTGTGGGTCCCGCTGTAGCCCAGGCCGATGAATGACTTGAGCACTTGGTTGCGCGACATCACCGTGCGCAGCTCGGTGAGCGCCTCGGTTTCCGAGAGTGCGGCGGGAAGGTCGAGCGGCTTGTCGGCGCGGATGCCCGCGGGCACCGCGGCGTCGATGAGCGAGTCAATCGAGGCGTGACCGATGACGTCGAGCATCTCGCGGATTTCGGTTTCATCGGGGCCCAGGTGGCGGCTGCGGAAATCGGCTCGTGCGGTCATGGCGGGAAGCAGTGGCGGGTGGATCCGTGGGGCGGGGAAGAACGCGCCCACTCCATAGTGGAAATCCGACGCAGCGCAACCCCGGCGCGAGTCGGAATCGAGAAAAAATCGGCCGTCGACCGGGTGGAGTCAGCCCCGGCTGCGCAGACCTCCTGGACCGTCCACCGCGCGGATCAGCGGCGCGTGGGCGCAGGTGCCGACGAGGTAGAGCAGGGCGGTGACGAGGAAAACCTGCCAGTAGGGAATCTCGTGCGAGCGCAGGAACTCGAAGGTTTTGGCGGCGATCCACCAGGCCCCACTCCAGATCGCGCCGTTGCCGGCGCTGATGAGTTCACGATTGCGTTCGCCGACGTAGAGCATCGTCAGCTCGCTGGTGACCGGTCCGGCCATGCTCATCATCGGCTGGCGAAGGACGAAGCAAAGCATGGCGAAGGGCATGGCGAGCGCGGCGGACTTCCACAGCTCGGTGGTGCCCATCGCGACGAGCAGGATCACGGCGATTCCCTGCACGCCAATGATCGCTCCCTTCCAGCCGAAGCGGCGTTTCACCTCGGGCACCATCAGGCCGGCGATCAGGACCAGCACGTTGCTGGCCGTGCCGACGGCCGCGTAGGCACCTGCGCCGACCTGGTGGACATTGCTGAAGAACAGGTTGAGGAACTGGATCGACAATCCGGCGCCGGTCGCCATGCACAGGCTGGGAAAGAGCGCGATGCCGAGAACCGGAAGATCTTCGCGGTGCACGTGCAGCCAATGCTTCGTGGTGCGCGGGTCGGGCTCTGGATCCTTCAATTGTGCGTAGAAAAACGGCGCGGCGAATGCGACGAGGGTGAGGGTGAGAAGTGTCGTGTATTCATCGAAAACGATGCGCCACCCGCCGAGTTCGATGTTGCCGATGGTTTGCAGCACGCTGGAGACCAGTCCTCCGCAGATGTTCGATGCGGCCCATGACGCGAAAAGCATGCTCAGCGATTCGCTGGCGAGATGCGGTGGTGTGATCCGCATCGTCATCGGCAGGCCGGTCACGTTGAGCAGCAGGCTGGCGAATCCCATCGCCACAAAGCAGGCCGAGGCGGTGTCCATCATACCGAGCCGCACGGTTTCCAGTGACGCCAGTGCGGTGAGTGGAAACAGGATGGAGCCGATGAGCATCGGTTTGCGCAGCCGTCTGCCGCGCAGCCAGAGTCCCGCGGGCAGCGCGAGGAAGATCACCGCGAGAAAGCGCTGCGATCCAAGCGCGGCGATCGCCGGATCCTCCATGCCCTTCTGCTTGAGAAACAAGTTGAGCAGCAGAAACTGCGAAGAGTGGATCAGATTGATGAGAAACTGGCCCATTGCGAAGAGCAGGACCTGCCGCGGCAGCAGCCGGTAGCTTTTCAGCCATTGGGGTTCTCGGATCATCCGCGGTCAGTCGGGAGGCTGGAAGTGGCGGACGATCGCATTCACGAGTCCCGGGATGTCGTGCGGATCCGCCTCGAAGGCGGGTTCGACCCCGTGGCGGCGCAGGGCCGCGCTGGTCACCGGGCCGATGCTGCCGGCCACCGCACCCTCCGGCCAAGCCGCGCCGAGTGCCATGAAGTGATCCGCCGTCGATGCCGAAGTGAAGGTGATCAGGTCCGCGCCCTCCGCGGTGATTCGCGCCATAGCGCCGCCGGGATCGTCGGACTCCGGCACCGTGCGGTAGGCGATGCATTCGTCGACGATGGCGCCCAACGCGGTGAGTCCTTCGCCCACGGTTTCCCGCGACTCTTCGGCCTTCACCCAGAGCACGGTGAGGTTTTCGACGGATTCGTTGCGGAAGGCATCGACGAGTCCCTCGGCGACGAAGCGCTCGGGGATCAGGTCCACGCCGATCCGATACTGGCGGATGGCGGTGGCAGTGCCGTTGCCGATGGCGGCGATGCGCGGATTGCCGAGACTGCGCGCATCCTCGAAGACGGCGAAGAATGCGTCGAAGAACCGCTGCACGCCGTTGGGGCTGGTGAATACGATCCAGTCGTACTCGTGCGCGTGGGTCACCATCTCGGCAAAGCCGCGCTTGTCTTCGGGTGCCTCGATGCGAATGGTCGGCAACTCGATCACTTCGGCACCGAGCCCGCGCAGCGAGCGCGTGAGCATGCCGGCCTGTTCGCGCGTGCGGGTGATAACGATCCGCCTGCCGGACAATGGTCGGTGTTCGAACCAGTTGATCTTCTTGCGCTCGTTGACCACCTCGCCGATCACTGCAACGGCTGGCGCTCCGATGCCCGCGGTTT
>VHCM01000111.1 GCA_016871685.1 Verrucomicrobiota bacterium | reverse complement strand
CGGCAACCGTGAACGATCCGAACTACACTGGCTCGAACAGCGAGGACTACACGATCCAGACGGTCACGCCGCCGCAGGACCACCCGGCCTTCAAGGTCACCAGTGTCACAAAGGTTGGCACGGTCTGCACGATGGCCTGGGAGTCGCAACCGGGCGCCACCTATATTGTCGAGGCAACCGACAACCTCGGTGACCCGCAGTCATGGTCTCCGGTGGGTGCCGCTGTGGCCTCGCAGGGTGCGACGACCAGCGTTACGATCGATCTCGCTAACACGGCGCATGGCGGAGCTGCCAAGCTCTTCATGCGGGTGAAAGCCGGGACGCCGAACGAAGGCTGATTCTCCAAGATCCTGATTCCAACCGGGCGAGGCTGTGGTGGAAAACCGCAGCCTCGCTTCGTTTAGAGCAGTTTGCGAAAAGGTGTAGCTGGTGGAGCGGGAAGATTTTGGACAGGGCAAGGCGTTGCGATGGAGTGGATTGACATCCACGACTGAGCAACAACGCAGCCATGGACAAAAGATTCCGCTTCTTTTACAAATGCGGCGAAGCCGCACATTTCCCTCACCCAAGCCCAACCACCGGCTACAGATTTGAGCAAAATGCTCAAGGATCAACGTTGCGCGTAGCATTTCAAGAAGTGTGGGCAGCCCGTCCACATGGCCTGACTCCAAGGGTGGGTGAGTCGCCTGATCCTGATCTGCCACTGGTGTGCATTTCAGCGTTTCAGCATTTCAGATTTTCAGTATTTCCCGCATTCCCCCCTCCCCGGGGTTGCGTTTCCGGGCGTGTTGGCTACAAATCGCGCTGATGAAGCTCATCCACCTGATGCTGGCAGCCGCCGCTTTCTGCGGGCTTTCCTGTGAACGCCACGAATTCGAAGGTCCCGACGGCACCAAGCAACTGCACCAGCACGGCAAGGGCCACGACGGCCACGACGCGCATCACGGGGTCAGCGACCCTCACGACGCCAAGTGACGTAGCACTCGCCGTTGTTTCCGTCGGACCACTCGGCGAGCCGGAACCTGCGCGAGGCCGGAAGGAAATCCGCCGCCGTACCGGTGATTGTCGGCGACGCATGTCCGCCGATCACGAGATGACCGACAATGGTGAGGTGCAGTTCGTCGATGACATCGAGCACTGCCAGCGCGTGAACCAGTGCGCCACCGCCCTCGCAGTGCATCGTCTCGACGCCGTGCGACACGGACATGGTCTCGAGAAACGATTCCAATCCGCCGGTGTGGACGACGACCCCATCGGGTGCGCGCACCTCGTTCGCATGTCCGACCTCGGTCGCGAGCAGGTGGATACCACCCCCGTCCCGGTGAAACAGCGGATGCATCGGGTCGAGTCGACCATGGCGTGAGACGATGCAACGCAGCGGCTGCTGTTGCTGCCCGGCCACGGTGAGCGTCATGCGGTCGGCCTCCAAGGTGCCGCGGCCGACCAGCAGCGCGTCCACGCCGCGCCGCAGCCGGACAAGGCGCTCTTTGTCGGCGACAGAGGTCCAGTCCGACGGCCGCCGCGCGGAATCGCTGATTTTACCATCAGCGGAAATCGCGAGATTGCAGGAAATCCACGGGCGTCGCATGTCGGGCGATTCTGGGGCAGCAGGAATGGATTGCTCAAGCGGTCAGCAAGGCGTTTTTGCAGACTTTCCGGCATCCCGGGCTTGCAAATCCGTGGTGGGTCGGCCAAGGGGGCGTGCCCAAGCCCATCCGCCTGTGGCAAAACCCCCTTGTTCCGTCTCCGGCCATGACCGTTGAAATCGGCCTGACTCTTGTAGTCATCTTGATAACCCTCGTCGCGTTCATGCGCGAATGGGCGGCACCCGACGTGCTGGCGATCTCGATCCTGTGCCTGGTGGTGGCGTTGGGTTTGGTCGATTCGGACCGGATGACCGAGGTGTTTCGCAACGAGGCACCGTTGACGATTGCCGCCTTGTTCGTGATCGGCGGTGCGCTTGAGCAATCCGGGGCGGTCGACCGCATCGGTCGCTTGTTGCGCGACCGTTTGTCCGGCAGGACGCGTTGGGCGATCCTCGGCTTTTCCGTCGTCACGGCGTTTTTCAGCGCGTGGATGAACAACACCGCGATTGTCGCGATTCTGCTGCCGGTGACCTTGGGGTTCGCGCGTTCCAAAGAGATCCCCGCTTCGCGGTTGCTGATGCCGCTGTCCTACGCATCGATCCTCGGCGGTTGCTGCACGCTCATCGGCACGTCCACCAACCTGTTGGTCAATGGCGCGCTGAGGGATTTCGGGATCGAGCCGATGTCGATGTTCGAGCTCGCGCCGCTCGGAGTGCCGCTGGCCGTTGCCGGCATTGGTTACCTCGTGATGTTCGGTCCGCGGCTGATCCCGGCGCGATCCTCGATCAGCGGCAGCCTCGAGATTGAAGACCGCACGACGCCGCTGCACCACATCCTCATTTCCGGCAACTCGCCCATGGTGGGCAGGCCGTTGATGGAGACCGAGCTGGCCGACCGCGCGTCGGGTATCCACATCCTCGAGATCCGGCGCAGCGGCGCGCGCGTGATGAAGCCGCTGTCCGAGATTGTCGTCGAGAAGAACGACCGCTTTCTGATCGCGCTGCATCGCAGGCGCGGCGGTGCCGCCGTGCCCGCCGCGTTGTTCGCCCGAATCGGCGCGGAACCGCTTTCCACAGTGGACGGCATCGTGTCGGAACTCGTCATCCGCGACGAATCGTCGCTGGTCGGGCAGACGCTCGCGCGCTCCGACTTCCGCCAGCGCTACAACAGCGTGGTGCTCGCCGTCCACCGCAACGGTGAGAACATCACCAGCAGCATTGCCGGGCTACCATTGGAAACGGGCGACACCTTGTTGGTGATCACCGCGCGCAACAACCTGGAGTCGCTCGACTCGACCCGCGACTTCGTGCTTACCGATGTGCCGGACGAACCGGTGAACGACGACCGCCGCGCCCATCGCCCGCTGCACATGGTGTTGTCGTGGTCGGTGCTCGCCGGTGTCGTGCTGGTGGCGACGCTCAGCGACATGTTCAACCGGATGCACCCGGATGTGGTTCCGAAAATCCCGATCCACTACGCGGCGATGTTGGGCGCGCTGGCCTTGCTGTGGACCAAGGTGATGACTCCCCGCCAAGCCTACGCCAGCATCGACTGGCAGGTGTTGTTGATGCTTTACGGGCTGCTCGGGCTGGGCATGGCGATGCAGAACACCGGCACGGCGGTGTGGCTGGCGCGGGGCATGGTCGACATGGCCAACGGCTTGGTCGCGCCGGAAAACCTACCGATGGTGATGCTGTGTCTGATTTTCCTGCTGACCTTGTGTCTCACCGAGGTGCTCTCCAACAATGCGACCGCGGTGATGATGATCCCGATCGTCGTGACGATGGCCGGCGAGCTGGGGGTGAGTTCGCGCCCGTTCATCATTGCCGTGACCGTTGCCGCCTCCTGCGCCTTCGCGTTGCCGATGGGCTACCAGACCCACATGATGGTCTATGGTCCCGGTGGTTACCGCTTCACCGATTTCCTGCGTGTGGGCATACCGCTCAATTTGATCTGCTGGGTCACCTCCTGTCTGCTCATTCCATGGATCTGGCCGTTCTGAGGCACGATGGATCCCGCACAAACCCCTTGCGGAACAAGGCGTGATGGGTGCTTATTTGCGGCGCATGCGCATGGAGACCACCCGCACCGAAATCGACGCTCCCGATGCCGCCGCGCGCGCGGCGGCTGTGGCCGACGCCTATCAGGCCGAAACCGACGACCTGGCCGGAGAGCGCATGGTGCTCAACATGGGTCCGTCCCATCCGGCGACCCACGGCGTGCTGCGACTCGTGCTCGAGCTCGACGGCGAAGCGATCGTCAAAGCGGACACCGACGTTGGCTATCTGCATCGCGGCGACGAGAAGATCGCCGAGAACATGCACTACAACCAATTCGTGCCGTACACCGACCGGCTGGATTACCTGGCACCGCTTGCCAACAACGTCGCTTATGCTTGTGCGGTCGAGAAGCTGATGGGTTGGACGCTGCCGCCGCGCGGTCAGGCGCTGCGCGTGTTGTGCTGCGAATTGGCGCGGATTTCCGCGCACATGCTCGGTGTCGGCGTGTGCGCGATGGACGTCGGCGCGATGACCGTCTTTCTCTACACCTTCACCGAGCGCGAGAAGATCTACAACCTGTGTGAGCAGCTCACCGGCGCCCGGTTCACCACGTCCTACACGAGGGTGGGCGGTCAGTTGCGCGACATGCCGCCGGGCTTCGAGGAAAGCGTGCGCACGTTCCTCTCCGAGTGCGAGGTGACGATTGGCGAGATTTCCAAGCTGTTGGACAAGAACCGGATCTTCATCGACCGCATGTGCGACATTGGCGTGATCACCCGCGATTCCGCGGTTGCCTGGGGACTCACCGGTCCGAATCTGCGTGCTTCGGGGGTGCCCCGCGACCTGCGCAAGGACTCGCCCTATCTCGGCTATGAGCGCTACGAGTTCGACGTGCCGGTGGCGGAGGAGGGCGACTGCTATGCCCGCTATCTTGTGCGCATGGAGGAGATGCGCCAGTCGCTGCGCATCTGCCGCCAGGTGCTCGACACCATGCCGCCCGGTCCGGTGAACCTGGCCGACAGCAAGAGCATGCTGCCCGACAAGGAGCGCGTGTTGATGTCGATGGAGGAACTCATCCACCACTTCATCGTCTCCACCCAGGGCATCGATGCTCCGGCGGGTGAGGTGTATTTCGCCGCGGAAAACCCCAAGGGCGAGCTGGGATTCTACATCCATTCGAAGGGCGGGGGAGTCCCGCACCGCCTGAAGATCCGCAGCCCGTCGTTCTGCAACCTGTCGATCGTGCCGCGGCTGCTGCCGGGCCACATGGTTTCCGACATTCCGGCGATTCTCGGCTCGCTCGACTTCGTCATGGGCGAGTGCGATCGCTGAAGAGCCGGCGCTCGGCAGGCTTCGGTCGCGCCTTCCGGCATTTTGCATTGGGCATCCGCCCGCACGGCTGCTATCCCTGCGCCTGTGAACACGCTCCTCAAGATCCTCGCGGGTGCGGCGCTGTCGTGCACCGCGGTCCACGCGGAATTCCGCACCTGGACGCGCAGCGACGGCAAGACCGCCGAACTCGAACTGCTGTCGACCAGCGGCTCGGGTGACGCGCGCACCGGTGAGTTCCGGATGCGCGACGGCCGCAAGGTGAGGCTCGCCGCTTCTGCGCTGAGCGAGGCGGACGCGCGCTTGTTGGCCGAGTGGTCGCCGTCGGCTTCCGCGGCGGAAGCCGCGCCTTCCTCCGGTCCGCCCGCGGTCTTCGATCCAGTCCTCGACGGGAACCTCGTCAGGCTCGACGGCAAGTCGCTGAAGCCCATGAAGGATTTCCGCAAGCCGGAGAAGTACTACCTGTTTTATTACACCGCCTCTTGGTGTGGTCCTTGCCAGAAGTTCACGCCGTCTCTGGTGGAATTCTACAACAAGCACAAACCGGGCGACGATCGCTTCGAGCTGGTGCTCGTCTCAAGCGACGAGGACGAGGACGCAATGGAGGAGTACGCACGCGACAAGCGGATGCCTTGGCCGCAACTGAAGTTGTCGAAAGCCGCCGATTTCAAAAAGAAATTCAAACATCCCGGCCGGGGAATTCCGAATCTGGTGCTCACCGACACCGAGGGCAACCTGATCAAGCTGAGCTACGAGGGCGACACCTACGTCGGTCCGTCTTCCGTGATGGCTCACCTGGAGTCGCTGCTGCGTTAACCGACGGACGACGTCTTGAGGATTGGCCACATTGTTCCCGCATGTCCCACGAACTCGACCACAACATCGCGTCACCCGAGACGCCCGGCACCCGACATGTTCCGCCGTTCGCGGTGACGCCCGAACTGGAGGCGGAGGCGGATGCACGAATCGCCAACTACCCGGCGAGCAAACGCTCCGCAGTGCTGCCGTTGCTGCACATCGTCCAGCATCGCTTCGGCTTCATCTCCGCGGCCGCGATCGACTGGGTCGCTGCGAAGCTGGATCTCGAGCCGATGCGCGTGCTCGAAGTCGTCAGCTTCTACCCGGGATTCCGCCAGTCGGCGCCGGGCCGCCACCACATCCGCGTCTGCCGCACGCTCTCCTGCGCGATGGGTGGATCGTACGAGCTGATGGAGCGCTTGTGCGAGCTCACCGGCATCGACCGAGCGCATGCCGATGCCCACCACCAAGCGATCGCAGTCTCGCCTTGCGGCAA